>NZ_JAQKGP010000047.1:0-15103 GCF_027956525.1 Agrobacterium sp. ST15.13.013 | reverse complement strand
GGTGATCTCGTCGACGGCGGCTGCCGTTTCTTCGAGCGAAGCAGCCTGCTGCTCAGTCCGTTTGGCAAGATCCTCGGCCGCCTCGGCCATCTGGTTGCCGTTGCCCTGGATCATTTCGACATTGTCGCGGATCTGGCGCATCGTCGCCTGCAGGTGCAGCATCGAGGCATTGAAGTCCTGCCGAAGCTGATCGAGCTCACCATCGAGGGGACGGCCGATGGTCACGGTCAGATCGCCGCTCGCCAGCTTGTGCAGGCCGGATGCAACCGCCTCGACAGCGTTACTGATGGCAGCCGCATCGCGGGTCTTGCGGAGGTCGTCTTCCTGGCGCTGTTGGCGCGCGAGTGACCTCGACTGTTCCGCCTCATTTTCCACGCGGATCTTTTCGAGCGCGTTGTGGCGAAAGACATCAAGCGCCCTTGCCATCTCGCCGATCTCGTCGCGCGTTTCGACGCTGCCGATCTTTTCATCGAGCTTGCCTGATGCAACCGCCTTCATGGAGGCCGTGAGCGCTTCGATCGGAGACTTGATGGTTCTGAGCAGCAGATAGCCGGCGACGCAGCCGAAGAGCAGGGCGATCACGGTCGTCACTAAGGATATGGTTTGCGCCTGGTCTTGGGCCGCGGAGGCATGGCCGCGCTGGATGTCGGCGAATAGAAGGATCTTGTTCCAGGCGTCATTCATGCTGGCGCTCGCAGCCTTGAAGGCGGCGTCACGTTCTCCGACCTTGACGAGGAGCTGGTCGAACCTCTCCGAGGTCCCGCCGATCACGTCGATGGCTTTGCTGGCCAGTTCCTGGATAGGACCGTTGGCGGCATGCTGTTCCTTGACCTTGCCCAGATAGAAGCCCAGGCCCTTGAGACGGCCCTTCACCTTCTTGAGGGTATCGTCGTTCATTCCACCCAGAAAGTCGGAAGCGGCGATCCGAAGTTCGTAGTTCATGGAATTGATCTTGTTCAGCGTTTCGGCGGTCGCCGCTTGTGCTGCCGCCTGATCGGCGGGAATGTTCAGATAGGTCTGCAGTTTGGACTGCACATCCGACAGGGTTGCGAGATCGCTGGAAATCCCTTCCCGCAGTTTCCTCTCGTCGCTGTGCATGTCCCAGAGGCCGTCGATCGTCCTGGAGACCTCTTCGGCAATCGTCCCGGCGGCAACCAGGCTCTGCCGTTCATCCTGCTCTTGAGCGAAGGACAGGCTCGTCGATATCTTAGCGCTCTGGTCTGCGAGCAGCGCCTTCAGCGCATCGCGCTTGGCCTCGGTCGCCTCGAGCAGGAAGGAGTTCATCCCGTCCTGGGCTTGTTTGATCGCAGACAGCGTGACCATCCCGCTCGAACTGCTCGCGAGCTGGGTATTCAGCATGTTGCCTGAGAGATAGTTGACGAGGCTCAAGCCTGCGATGCCGATCAGTATCGGCGTCAGCAGACAAAAGATTTTAGTCCGGATCGGTCCGCGCAACAGCAGGAAGTCAAAATGAATGCTCATGATTCTCCACCCAAGATAACGAGGTCCCATAATAATTATTCTGAGTGAATGAATATCCGGTAAAATTGATCTCGAATTAGTAATGTCTCAGGAATATTCGGCCGCGGCCGACTCCAGGATCTCCAGAATCCGGGCGGTCACTTCCTCGGGAACGGCGAGGCCGTCGACCTGAAAGTAGGGCGACCGACCCTTGTAGAACTCGCTCACCGAAAGGGTCTCGGCCCGATACGCCTTGAGGCGCAGTTCCAATGTCGCCGCATTGTCATCGGCGCGTTGTGCGCCGGCAGACTCTGCCGCCCTTCGGCAGATGCGGTCGTAAAGTTCTTCCTCCGGGACGACGAGCTCGATGACAGCAGTCAGGGAATGCTCCCCGAGCGATTGATCCAACGACGCCGCCTGCGAAATCGTGCGCGGAAACCCGTCGAGTACGAATCCGCGCTGAGCTTCCGGACTGGCAATCCGGTTGGCGACGATCGCCGAGACGGTATCGTCGGAAACGAGCCCGCCGGCTGCCATGGTGGCCGCGACCGCCAAACCGAGGGGCGTTCCCGCCTTGACCTCGGCCCGGAGGATATCGCCGGTCGATAGATGCGGGATGCCGAGCTTTTCGCAGATGCGCTTGGCTTGGGTCCCCTTGCCGGACCCGGGCGGGCCCATCAGGATCAGTCTCATGGGATAGTCCTTTCCTTCGGTCTAGGCCGCCTCGGCCCTGTTCTGGCGGTTGACGATCAGATCGTCGACGACAGCGGGATCGGCAAGCGTCGAGGTGTCGCCGAGCGACCCGAAATCGTCCTCGGCGATCTTGCGCAGAATGCGGCGCATGATCTTTCCCGAGCGGGTCTTCGGCAGGCCCGGCGCGAACTGGATCTTATCAGGCGACGCGATCGGGCCGATTTCCGCGCGGACATGCTTGACCAGCTGCTGGCGCAACTCCTCGGACCCTTCGCTGCCCGCCATCAGCGTGACATAGCAATAGATGCCCTGGCCCTTGATGTTGTGTGGATAGCCGACGACAGCGGCTTCGGACACGAGGTGATGCGAAACCAGGGCGGACTCGACTTCCGCCGTCCCCAGCCGGTGGCCGGAGACATTGAGGACGTCGTCGACGCGACCTGTGATCCAATAATAGCCGTCGGCATCACGGCGACAGCCGTCGCCGGTGAAATACTTGCCCTCGTAGGTGGAGAAGTAGGTCTGGATGAAGCGCTTGTGATCGCCATAGACGGAACGCGCCTGACCTGGCCAGCTGTCGGCGATGCAGAGATTGCCGTCGGCGGCCCCTTCGATGAGCTTGCCTTCGGCATCGACGAGCTCCGGCCTGATGCCGAAGAAGGGCCGAGTGGCCGAGCCTGGCTTCAGGTCGGTCGCACCCGGCAGCGGCGTGATCATGATGCCGCCGGTTTCCGTCTGCCACCAGGTATCGACAACAGGGCAGCGCCCGTCGCCGACCGTGTGATAGTACCATTCCCAGGCTTCGGGGTTGATCGGCTCGCCGACCGAGCCAAGCAACCACAGGCTGGATCGGCTGGATCGTTTGACGAAATCATCGCCGGCGCCCATCAGCGAACGGATTGCGGTCGGGGCGGTATAGAAGATGTTGACCTTGTGCTTATCGATCACATCCCAGAACCGGCCGGCATCGGGGAATGTCGGGATCCCCTCGAACATCAGCGTCGTTGCGCAGTTGGCGAGCGGTCCGTAGACGATATAGGAGTGTCCCGTGACCCAGCCGACGTCGGCAGTGCACCAGTAGATATCGCCGTGCTGGTAATCGAAGACATATTCGTGGGTCATCGAGGCGTAGACGAGATAGCCGCCGGTGGTGTGGAGAACGCCCTTCGGTTTGCCGGTCGAGCCTGAAGTATAGAGGATGAACAGTGGATCCTCGGCGTTCATTGGCTCGGGCGGGCAGTCGGCCGAAACAGTGGCTGCTTCCTCGTGATGCCAGAGGTCGCGGCCCGGCGCCCAACTGAGCGGGCTGCCGGTGCGGCGGATGACGAGCACGTTCTTGACCATGACATGACCGCGCGCGGCGATGTCGATCGCCTTGTCGACATTGGCTTTCAACGGAACCGGCTTGCCGCCGCGCAGGCCCTCATCGCAGGTGATGACGAAGGTCGATTCACAATCGACGATGCGGCCACCCAGCGCCTCGGGACTGAAGCCGCCAAACACCACGGAATGGATTGCGCCGATGCGGGCGCAGGCGAGCATCGCATAGGCCGCTTCCGGCACCATCGGCATGTAGATAGTGACACGATCGCCCTTCTTGACCCCGTGCTTCTTCAAGACGTTCGCCATACGACAGACGTGCTCGTAAAGCTCGCGGTAGGTGACCTTCCTGTCGAGCGATGGATCGTCACCTTCCCATATGATGGCGACCTGATCACCGTTTGTTGCGAGGTGCCGGTCGATGCAGTTGTAGGAGACATTGGTCTCACCGTCCTCGAACCATTTGATCGAGACATCCCCGGTAAAAGAGGTGTCCTTTACGCGGGTGTAAGGCTTGAACCAGTCGATGCGCTTGCCGTGTTTGCCCCAGAACTGCTCGGGGCTAGCGACACTCTCCTCGTACCATTCCTGGTACTCGGCCTTATTGATCAGCGCATGGCTCTCCACCGGTTTGGTGACCGGATAAATCTTGTCCGACATCAAAACTCCTCAAATGTCAGGCGGCCGGCCGGCATGATCGATGCGCTACGGCCCGCCGAAAAATCTCACTGCGCGGCAACCTGCCGCTGGATGATCTCAGAAATGAATTGGTCGAGAAGGGCCACTTCGCTGTGGCTGAGATGCAGTCCCTTCTTCGAGCGTCTCCAGAGAATGTCATTCGTCGTGCGCGCCCATTCGTGCGCCATCAGGTAGAGCACTTCGGCTTCGTAGAGATCGGACCCGAACAACCGGCCGAGATCCTCGATTTTCCCGGCAGTGCCGAGAAGGACGGATGCTCTTGTGCCATAGCGGCGGACAAGCCGGCGCGCATGCGAAGCGGCGAGGAATGGATAGGCCTTGTGAAGCTTGGTGACCTCCGCCTCGTAGCCTTGAACCGGAAAGTCGCCGCCCGGCAGATGGCTCTTGGCCGTCCAGGGAGCCCCCTTGGTGCCGATCGCCTCACCGATCTTCTCCAACGCGTGCTCTGCCAGACGCCGGTAGGTGGTGAGCTTGCCGCCGAAGACGTTGAGGAGCGGAGCCCTGTTGACCTCGCTGCCGACGAAGCCGTCAAGCTTCAGCACATAGTCGCGGGTTGCCTCCTGCGCCTTGGTGGCGCCGTCGTCGAAAAGCGGGCGGATCCCTGCATAGGTCCAGACGATATCGTCCTGCCTGACCGGCTCCTTGAAATATTCGCTCGCCGCCTTGCAGAGGTATTCCGTCTCCTCCTGCGAGATCCTGACGTCCTTCGGATCGCCGCTGAAGTCGCGATCGGTGGTGCCGATCAGCGTGAACTCGTCCTCATAGGGAATGGCAAAGATGATGCGATTGTCGGGGTTCTGGAAGAAATAGGCCCGCGGCCCCTCGAACTTCTTCTTGACCACGATATGGCTGCCTTGGACGAGACGGACGTTGCGCGCCTCATTCTTGCCGAAGGCGCCGCGGATCACATGGTCGACCCAGGGACCGGCCGCATTGACGAGCATGCGTGCGCGGTGAACCGCCGCGATCCCGGAGACCGTATCCACCGTCTCGATCGTCCAGAGCCCGTTCTCGCGCCGCGCCGAGACAACCTTGGTGCGCGGCATGATCAGCGCGCCCTTGTCGCTGGCGTCGCGGGCATTGAGCACCACGAGGCGGGCATCGTCGACCCAGCCGTCGGAATATTCAAACGCCTTGGAGAAGAGCGCCTTCAGCGGTTTGGCCGCCTCGTCGCGGCGCATGTCGAGTACCGCCGTCGGCGGCAGCAGCTTGCGGCCGCCGAGATGGTCGTAAAGGAAGAGCCCGAGCCGGATCAGCCACGCGGGGCGGATGCCGCCTTTCTGGTAGGGCAGCACGAAGCGCATCGGCCAGATGATGTGCGGCGCCATCGCCCAGAGCACTTCGCGCTCCATCAGCGATTCACGCACCAGCCGGAACTCGTAATGTTCGAGATAACGCAGGCCCCCATGGATGAGCTTGGTGGCACCCGATGATGTGCCGGATGCAAAGTCGTTCATCTCCGCCAACGCGACCGAATAGCCGCGACCGACCGCGTCGCGCGCGATCCCGCAACCGTTGATGCCGCCGCCGATTACGAACAGGTCGTGGATCTTATCTGCCATGTCGGTCTCCCGTAACGTCACGCCGTTGCCGCATAGGAAAGCGTGCTTGCAACGGCGGCGCGCCATTTCCGATAGCGTCGCGCCCGCTCGTCAGTGTTGAGGTTGGGGGTGAAGCTGCGCTTTGCCTTCCAGTTCGCGGCAAAGGTCTGAAGATCGGGCCAGACGCCCGCTTGCGCGCCGGCGAGTGCCGCAACTCCGTAAGCTGTCGCTTCCTGGCTTTGCGACCGCTCGATGACGCTTCCGAGGCAATCGGCCAGCGCCTGCATGGCCCAATCGCTGCCCGACAGGCCGCCATCGACGCGCAGGGTCGCACCCCTGACGTCCATCGGGTAATCGGAGGCCATCGCCTCGAGGAGATCGCGCGTCTGGTAGCAGACGGATTCCAGCGTCGCCCGCGAAAGCTCGGCGATCCCCGTGCCTCTCGTTAGGCCGAAAATCGCGCCACGGGCTTGCGAATTCCAGTGCGGCGCGCCGAGCCCGGTGAATGCCGGCACCAGGTAAACGTCTTCCTGTTCGTCGGCCAGATGCGCGAGACGGCCCGTCTCGTCGGCCGCCTTGATGAGCTTCAGGGAGTCGCGCAGCCATTGAACCGCGGCACCCGCCATGAAGATCGAACCCTCAAGTGCATAAGTCGTTTTGCCATTGAGGCGATAGCCAATGGTCGACAGCAGACGATTGGACGATCTGACGATCTGATCGCCGGTGTTCAGGACCACGAAGCAGCCCGTGCCATAGGTCGATTTGAGCATTCCGGGCTTCAGGCAGGCCTGACCAAGCAGAGCCGCCTGCTGGTCGCCCGCGAGCGCCCGGATTGGAATTTGAGCGCCGAAATGGGCGGCAACCGTCTGGCCGAAATCGTCGGCACAATCCTTGACCTCGGGCAAGAGAGCCCGCGGGACTCTGAAGGCGCCCAGCAATTCGTCGTCCCAGCGATTCTGACGAATATCGAACAGCGAGGTGCGCGACGCGTTGGTGGCGTCCGTCGCGTGCACGGCGCCGCCGGTGAGCATCCAGGTGAGATAAGTGTCGATCGTGCCGCACAGCAGCTGGCCATTCTCGGCCGCACGCCGCGCGCCGTCGACATTGTCGAGGATCCAGGCGATCTTGGTGGCGGAGAAATAGGGATCGAGCAGAAGGCCGGTCTTTTCCTGTATCAGCGGGCCAAACCCGTCTGCGCGAAGGACCTCGCATGCGCCGAAGGTGCGGCGATCCTGCCAGACGATCGCCGGATGGATCGGCTTGCCCGTCGACCGCTCCCAGATGAGGCAGGTTTCGCGCTGATTGGTGATGCCGATCGCCGCAACGTCGCGCGCCTCGATGCCGGCTCGCGCGAGAGCGGTACGGGAGGTCTCAACAACAGAATCCCAGATTTCGGTGGCGTCGTGCTCGACCCAACCCGACTTCGGAAACGACTGTGATATCTCTTTTTGATCGATCGCGATCGGCTGGGCATCGGGG
The DNA here is from genome assembly GCF_027956525.1 of Agrobacterium sp. ST15.13.013. Lineage (NCBI taxonomy): Bacteria > Pseudomonadati > Pseudomonadota > Alphaproteobacteria > Hyphomicrobiales > Rhizobiaceae > Agrobacterium > Agrobacterium sp. ST15.13.013. The sequence goes on along the minus strand of NZ_JAQKGP010000047.1, from coordinate 7,910 downwards.
CCGTAAACGATGGCTCGGGAGGACGTCGTCCCCTGGTCGATCGCCAGAACATAGCCGGTCATGGGAGCCTCAAATCTTGTTTGCGGAAAAGGACCGCCAGCCGCCTGGGAGGATGGCGCCTGGCGGCCGGCGACGGAACGCTGCTAGGCCACAGCTTTCTTCGCCTCTTGAGAGAAAATCGCCTTGACCTTTTCTGCGATTGCCTGGCCGAGCGTGATATTCGTGTCAGCCGAGAAATGGATGCCATCGCAGCCATCGGTCTTGACGAACTCGCCGGCGTCGAGAAAGTCGACCTTCAGGAAGTTGGCGAGCGCCTTGTACTGCTTTGAAAGTTCGACGGACTTTTCGTAGCCACCGCCGAACATGCCTTCGAACCATGGGTCAGGCATGGGAGCGAGCGGCGGCGGCGAGACGATCAGAAGCTTCGGGGCAGGATAGGGCGTGCCGATGCCGCCGGCCGAAGTCAGAACCTGTCCCGCAAGCTTGCCCATGCCGTTGGCGATCTCGTAAGGCGTGCGGCGGAAATACGACTTGGTGTCGTTGGTGCCGAGCAGGATGATGACGAGATCGAGCGGCAGGTGGCTGGCGAGCGCCATCGGCAGATAGGCGCTGCCGTTCAGCCTGGGATCGTTCGGATCCTCGACGCTCGTGGTGCGGGCGCTTAAGCCTTCCTCGATGATCGTATAGCCGTCACCGAGTGCTGCGGCCATTGCGCCGGTCCAGCGTTGTTCAAAGGGGTATCTGAGTGTCGGCGACGACTCGGGTACCGGAATCCATCCCCATGTCAGTGAGTCCCCAAAACACAATATCGAGCGGCTTTCTGCCATGTCATTACTCCTCCGATGACGACTAGTTGGTACGCGCCTTGAGGCCGTAGAAAATGGCCGCAAGGAGAATGATGAGGCCTTGCGCGATGAGCTTCCCGGAGTCGCTGACGCCGAACGACGTCATCACGACAAAGAGGAGCGCGAACGAAAGGACACCAAAGAACGGTCCCCAGACGCCGCCTTCGCCGCGGCCGAAGACCACGCCGCCGAGAATGGTTGCGGCAACAGAAAGGATCGGCAGATCCAGGCCGACGCGAACGCTTCCGACTGCGATCGAAGCCGTTTGAACGAGAGCCGCGATGCCGGCGATCAGGCCTGCCAGCGTATGCGCCACGACGACGGTGCGTTCGACGGGTACGCCTGAGAAATGCGCTGCTTCCGCGTTTGCGCCGACCGAGGTCACGTAACGGCCGAACACCGTTCTCGACAGAAGCAGGGACAGCAGCGTGGTCAGCACCACCCAGAACAGGACCGGGAGGGGCAGCGGGCCGAGTTTGACGTTATAGATATCGTTGAAGTAGCTCGGCACGTTACCCGGCGGCTTGCCGCTCGACAGGAACTGCACGGCACCAACGAGGATGATGCTGACCGCAAGCGTCACGATAACAGCCGAGACGCGGCGCTTGCCCACCATGAAACCGTTGAACAGCCCGATCGCGGTGCCCGTGAAGAGCGCGAGCAGCACGAAACCGGTCGCCGACATTCCGGGAAACTGGCCGGACGAGATGAAGTAGTTGACGAGCAGGATGACGCCGCCGCCGGCGAGGTCGATACTTTTGACCCGCATGACGAGCAACTGCCCGAGAACGAGGACGCCGAGCGGGGCGACCTGGCGAATGAAGATGCCCATGACATTTGCGTTCAGCATCTGCGGGCGCGAGACCCACAGGACGATCAGCAGCAATGCAAAGACATAATAGGCGGGCGCAATCTTAAGCATTCGCTGAATTGCGGGATTTTTTGCGAAGGCTGACATCTTAGAGCCCCATCTTCTTGCGTGTCTGGAAACCGACGACAAGGAGCAGGATGCCGCCCTTGATCGCCGTCTGAATGAACGGCGAAACGTTGACCAGGTTCATGCCGTTGGAGAGGAGCGCCAGTACCAGGGCTCCGATAATCGTTCCCTGCAGGCTGCCGACGCCGCCGGAGAGTTGCGTGCCGCCAATGGCGACGGCGGTGATCGCGTCGAGTTCGAAGAGAAGCCCGACATTTGGATCGCCGGAAACGATGCGGCCGGCCAGGAACACGCCAGCAAGGGCTGCGAAGCACGAGCAGGCAACATAGGCGAGGATGACGTTGCGCTTGTCGGCAACACCGAAGTTGCGCGTCGCGTCTTCGACGCCGCTGGCAATACCGCCGCCGATCGCGAAGAGATGCAGGCCGAACCGCGAGCCGTAGAGCAGTTTCCAGGCGACCAGGGCGACACAAATGCCCCAGAATATCGGCATGGGGATGCCGAGGAACGACCCCGAGACCGAGCTGATGACGACATCCGGAATGGTCCCGCCGGAGACCGGACGCAAGATGCGCGCAGCGCCGAGGACGATGTACTGCATCGCCAGTGTCGCGATGATCGGATGGACGTTGAGACGAGTGATCACGATGCCGTTGGTCAGGCCGAGCAGGGCCGCCAGCAGGAAGACTGCCGGGATCGTGATGTAGCCCGGAGCGTCCAGCGCGAGGATGGCCGTCGTGAAGCTGATCAGCGAGCCGACGGACAGGTCGAGGCCGCCGACGAGGATGACGAACAGCTGACCGACCGCGGTGATGACGAGCGGCATTGCCTGCGCGACCAGGTTGAACAGATTTTCCCGGTTCAGGAACTGGTCCGTCTGAATGATCAGAGCGATGCTGAGAACGATCGTGATCAGCAGGGGAACGATCCAGAGACCTTGGCGGCTCTGATTTCCCTTGAATAGTCTTGTGAGGGTCTTGGTCATCGGATTGGTTCTCTGTTGGCGTTCACGCGCTCAAGGCGGCGTCGAGGATGTCGTGCTCGGTCGCCTTGGCGGCGGGCATGTCGGCAACGACCGTGTCGCCATGGACGACATAGATGCGATCGCAAAGGCCGATGAGCTCGACAGTTTCTCTCGACAGGACCAGCACGGCCCCACCGTTCTGCGTGAAGTCGCGAAGCAGCTTGTAGATTTCAGACTTGGCGCCGATATCGACACCGCGCGTCGGCTCCTCGATCAGGAGGATGTCGAGATTGGCGGCGATATAGCGGCCAAGCAGGACCTTCTGCTGATTGCCGCCGGAGAGCGCGCCGACGGGCGCGGACGCATTGATCGTGCGAACGTTGAGCCGCTTGATCGTGTCGGCAACGAGCTTGCGATAGTTCTTCGCGGGGGAAAATCCTGCTCGTGCCGAATGGAGCGCGATCTCGATATTGTGCGCGATCGGGAGGTTGAGGAACAAGCCTTCCTCCTTGCGGTCCTCAGGAATGAAGCCCACGCCCATCTGCTGCAGCTTGCGCACACCGTTCTCGTTCGGCACGGGCAAGGCCAGCGATTTTCCGTTCAGTGTGATCGTGCCGGAAAACGGCTGGAATTTGCCGACCAGCGAGCGGAGGAGTTTTTGCTGACCCTGTCCTTCGAGCCCGGCAAGTGCGACGATCTCACCCTTGCAAACATGCAGTGAGAACGGCTTTGACGAAGCGCCGATCTTGAAGTGCTTGATGTCGAGCATCGGTTCGCAGGCTGCCGAGGCGTTCCTTGCCGGGAAAAGGTCCTTCAATTCCCGGCCGACCATCATTGCGATCAGCGATGTCGGCGTCATTTCCGAAAGCGGGCGCGTGCCGATCAGCTTGCCGTCTTTCAGAACCGTGACCGTGTCGCATATCTGGAAAATTTCATCCATGCGGTGCGAGATGTAGACGAGGGCCTTGCCCGCATCGCGCAGTCGGCGGATATGCTTGTTGAGGATCTCGACGTCAGCGGCGTTGAGTGCGGCGGTCGGCTCGTCGAGAATGAAGATCGAGGCATCGGCTTTGATGCCATGGGCGATTTCGACGAATTGCCGTTCGGCAATCGTGAGGTTCGAAACCAGCGTCCGCGGATCAAGATCGAGCGACAGCTCTTTCAGCGCCTTTCCGGTTTCGGCATTCATCCGTTTGTAGTCGACGGTGCCGAAGCGCGTTACGGGCTCGCGCCCGAGAAACATGTTTTCGGCGATCGTCAGGTTCGCCAGAAGCGTCATCTCCTGGAAGACCGTCGATATGCCGAAGTCGAGCGCCTCTTTCGGATTGAGGAAGGCGATCTTGTGTCCGTTCTTGAAGATCTCGCCGCTATCAGGCTGGTGAACGCCCGCGAGGATCTTCATGAGCGTCGATTTGCCAGCGCCATTCTCGCCCATCAGGGCATGGACGGAACCCGGCAAGAGCTCCAGCGACACTCTATCCAGTGCCAGACTTCCGCCAAACGACTTTGAAATGTTCGACATTTCTATAAGGTTGGCCATTCGTTCCTCCCAATCCATGCAGCTCCGCTCGGTCACCATCCGCCGGTTCCGGAATGAAACCGGCGGATGCGCCTTGGGAGGCTATTTTAGTTCTTGGTATAATACTTCTTCAGGTCGTCCTCGGAGAGCTGGGAAGGCCACCAGACGTTCGCCGAGAGATCGTCGCGGTAATACTTCTTGACCTTCTCCAGGTCCCAGCCCGGAGGATTGTAGTCGTAGTGCTTGTAGAGCTGCTTGCCCTCCAGCAGTGCGACAGCGGCATGCACGCCTTCGGCGCCCTGGGCCGGCGAATATTCAGCCGAGATCGACTGGAAGCCGTCATGGATCCACTGGCCGAAGAAGCCGTTGTTGCCTTCTCCGGAGATCGGCGGGATCTTGGCGCCGAACTGCTTGAAGACGTCGACGCAGGCGCGCGTCATGTCGGCACCCGACGACCAGATGCCATCGACATCGGGGCTGTTCAGGTAAAGCGTTTCGCAAACGCTCTTGCCCTTGTCGTACTGCCAGTCACCGTGCTCTTCGGCGACGATCTTCACGTTCGTGCCCTTGAGGGATTCCAGAAGGCCATTATAGCGGTTGGTGTCTTCCGGATGACCGGCGAGACCGCGCAGAACCCAGATCTTGCCGTTATCGCCGACGGTCTTGACGAGCCAGTCGCCCATGACCTTGCCGAAGTGCTCGGCGCCGCCCTGGATCTCGGTCGTGTAGTCTTCTGTTTCGACGCGACCGGTATGAACGATGACCGGGATGCCGGCGGCAATCGCCTTCTTCATGGAGGCGTTTGCGGAGGTGGAGGTGACCGGCTGCACGATGATCGCGTCGACCTTCTGGGCGATCAGGTCTTCGATGTCGGCAACCTGCTTCTTCTGGTCAAAGCCGGCGTCGAGCAGGATGAACTTCTTGATGCACTTGTTGGCTGCGGCCGCCGCTTCCGATTCGTGAGCAACCTGAACGGTCCAAGTGTTGGCGTTGACGCCAAAATCGCTCATGCCGATAACCCAGCCGCAGTCCTTCTTGTACTTCCCGGCTTCCGTCTGCGGATTGTCGCCAGCCTTCGGCGTGATGCCGTCCATAAACTTGACTTCATCCGCCCATAGCGGGCCCGCGGTCGACGCCATCAAAAGCGTAGCCCCGAGGATAGATTTCACATAGCCGTTCACGAGATTTCCTCCCTTGCTCAAACACCGTCGTCCTCTCGACGTCGGATCTCCATTGCCACGGAGACACATTTATCCAGGCCGCTGAAGCGGCTTTAATCGCGGGCCAAAGCCATTGGATGACTGGGCTGGCTATGTTCAGTTCCTGGAAAATCTTGCTCTCCCATTCATAGAAATGCCACACGGATAAACGGCTGTCAATAATTATTCAGACTGAATGAATATCAATAAACTTGCACCATGGATCGACAAAGGCCATAATCGCCGTTGAATGTTCATGCGTCTTTATGATTTGCCATAAAGGTGGGGAGGAAATGCGGTCAGTCTTATGTTACGGCGACTCGAATACGCATGGCCAGATTCCGGGCGGCTCGCCGCTCGATCGATATGGGCCGGACGAGCGCTGGCCAGGCGTTTTGAGACGGGAGCTTGGAAGCAAGTGGTATGTGGTCGAGGAGGGCTTGAGCGGCCGTACGACGGTTCGAGACGATCCGATCGAAGGCCCGATGAAGAATGGCCGAACCTACCTCCGGCCATGCCTCATGAGCCACGCAATCCTCGATCTCGTCATCATCATGCTCGGGACGAACGACCTGAAAGCCCGTTTCCACCAGCCTCCCTCCGAAGTGGCGATGGGGATTGGCTGCCTGGTCTACGATATCCGGGAGCTGGCGCCCGGTCCGGCCGGCAAGCCCCCCGAAATCATGGTGGTTGCTCCACCGCCGATGCTGGACGATATCAAGGAATGGGAACCCATATTTTTCGGCGCCCAGGAGAAATCCCGGCGTCTCGCCCTCGAATTCGAAATCATTGCCGATTCGCTCGAAGTACATTTTTTTGACGCCGCCACCGTCGCGGCTTGCGATCCGCGCGATGGCTTTCACATCAATCGGGAAGCGCATGAAGCCTTGGGAACGGCGCTCGCCAGGGAAGTCGAGGCGATCGGTTGGAGATGATGATATTGCCGCAGCGACGTTACGAATGGATGCCAGTACATCTTTATGCCTTACTCCAAGAGGATTGCATTGATGCCTGATATGCGTTTTGCACCACCCAATCCCTTGCGTATTGCCGATCGGGCAACCGGCCTGAATGCGGTCAGCGTGCGCAGTTACAATGAGCGCCTGCTGCTGTCGCTGTTGCTTCAGAACAGCGAGATCACCCGATTGGAGATCGGCGAACGGACGGGCCTTTCAGCCCAGACTATTTCGGTGCTGGTCAGGTCGCTGGAGCAGGAAGGACTGGTTGCGAAGGGGGAAGCCCAGAAGGGACGGGTCGGGCCTCCGACCGTTCCGGTTGCCCTCAATCCGGAAGGGGCCTTTTCGATCGGCATCAGTGTCGGCCTGAAGCGTACCGACGTCGTTCTGATCGATTTTGCCGGCGCCGTTCGCTATCATATGCAATTGCCTAATCCGCAGCCCGAACGCGACAGCAACCAGACAATGTTCATCGAGACCATTCGTCAGGCGGTGAACATCGTCCCCAAGAATGCTCAAAAGCGTCTAGCCGGCATTGGCCTTGCGCTTCCGTCGAGCGCTTCGGAGGGGCGTGAGGAAAAGGCCTACTTCGACTCGCTCCAGAAGGAAGTCGAGGAGCTTACCGGCTACTCGGTGTTCGTGCAGAACGACATTACGGCTGCGGCCAGCGGCGAAAGCATGTTCGGTGTCGCCAAGCCGTTTTCCGATTATCTCTACTTTTATATCGGCGCGAACCTCCACAGCCGCCTGGTCTTGAACCACCAGATCCACCACGGCAATTCGGTGGTCAGTTTCGATGTCGGCGTGGCATCTTTGGAATCCGTATTGACCGCCGTGGGCGCGCCAACGGATCACCTGTGGCAGCCGCTCGCACCATGGCCGGAGAACAGTCTGGTTCTCGAATGGGAAGGCAAACTGGCGGAAAAGATGCAGGGCATCGTCAAGTCGCTCGCGCAATTTGTCGAGCTCGAAGCGGTGATCGTTTCTTCATTCGTGCCGAATGTCGTCTATCGGAACATCTGCGTCTCGCTGCAAAAGCTGGTTCCCGAAGTGACCGTGATGCCGAGCGGCATATTGAACACGCCGAAGGCCGTCGGTGCTGCAAGCCTGCCATTCATCTCCCGTTTCATGGTGGAAAGTTGAAGACCGTGGTGGCGGCTGGGTTCACCGCCACCATCCCAGCCCGACATGCGCGGGACCGGCCGTAGAAGAGGCCTTGAAAGAACGGGACGCCGCGTCAATCGATGTCAACTGCGGCAAATCACGCCGCCCGACTGTGGGCCAACGCCGCTTCATCTTCGCCTCCGATTTGAAAGTGCTGGACCAGCGCCAACAGGCCGTCAGCCTGGGAGGCGAGTTCGCGGCTCGCGGCCGTCGTCTCCTCGACCATCGCCGCATTGTGCTGTGTCATCTGGTCCATCTGATTGACGGTCGAGTTGACCCCCTGCAGCGCACTCGACTGATCGTGGCTGCCGCGGGCGATCGTCTCG
>NZ_JAQKGP010000046.1:0-16426 GCF_027956525.1 Agrobacterium sp. ST15.13.013 | reverse complement strand
CGCAGCATGCCGTTCACGAAGTCGAGGTTCGTGAAGTATTGGTTGTTTGTCCCGACCGCGAAGGTGCCGGTCCGGATATCATGAAGCTCCTTCGGCTCGGTGCTTTCATAAGCAGCCGTCTTTTCCTTCACCGCCTTAACGACGTCACTCAAGCTGTTAAACGACATTTCTCAGAATCCTATGGTTGATCTTGTGCGTGGCAGGTGACCTCCACTCGGATTAGCATAGCCATAAACTCCGTTTTGTATAGACCATTTAATATTTTCGTCCGGCATACCGCTTAGGAAAATATACGTTTAGCCCAAAAACTAACGGCTTGACGGGCCAGAAAACGACCGCGCCTCGATCCGGAAACTGAAATATTCCTCTAACATCATTCCAAAATTGCACAAAAATAGACAAATACGCCTTTTTGTATGGGAATTTTCTTTCGCTCAGCGCCGATTAAGGCGATTTCGTCGTTGCGACCAGCCGAGCAACCTCTATGGTATATACCTATTCGGGGCGCGGTCTCACTGGCTCGAATTTTTCTTCGGAGCGCGCTGAAAATGGGAAGATTGATCGATATCGCGTGGCCGGAACTTCAGATCACGGTCGTGGCTGAATTGGCGGATGATGATAACCCTGAATTGTGCGAGGAATTTTGGCAGGACCTGCCATTCAAGGTGATGCAGGCTCATCCCGTCGTTTCCGGCGAGTCCTTATATGCTTGGACGCCGACGATCAGCACCGCGCCGGTGCGGCTGCGTCGGCGGATCGTCGATTGTGCCGTTGGGGATCTGAGATACTCCCAGGCGACCGGCAATAAGTTTTCCATTCAGTATGGCAAGGGCCTTGAGCCCCTGGCGCAGCCGGTGCTGGGACAGGTACGTCCGGAATACCACCATCTGCTTCCCATCGTCGGCAAAGCCATCTGGAACAATCTGTTCTTCGCGAAGGAGAGGATCTTCGTAGAGGTAAGGCCACACGATCCCGCGGAAGCCTTCAATGGACAGGGCCGCTTCGGAAACCTCAAGGGCGTCGCAGCCGAGTTCTACGCCGAAGCCAAGCGCATCCAGACGGTAGAGCCGGAGGATCTGCGTAAGATCCGAACGGGACAGATCGGCGATACCGGGACCTACGGTCAGTTTTTCACTGCCTGGGACTTCGCCAACGGCATGCTCCGCGACTATATCATGTACACCGCCTACCCGCTCCTCAAACTTATCGATACGCTCTCGCACGACGACTTTGTGGCCGCCGTTGAAGCATTCGATCCCGCGTATTCGGAGTATCTCGGCTATTCCGGTCTTAACACGCTGCTGGATTTCTCGAACAAACTTCGTATGGCGATGAAGCAGACGGACGACAAGGAAGAACTCAAAACACTGCTCCGCACCTTCATTATGTATGGCAATCGCCTATGCGCGTGGTCCTACCATTACTTCCCGTGGTATCTAGGAATGTTCTACGGGCGAGCCGTCAACGGGCAAGAGTTTCACGGTCGTTTCAATCCGGTTCAGTGAACATAATCAATCCGTTGCCACCACGACGGCATTAGAGCGGCACCTCTTTAGAGCCGCTGTTCGTATTTTTGCTGCGCGGCGCTTTACATTTGGTCCATTTTCGTATTGGTATATACAAAATAGAGGACGCATGGCTATTATGTATGCCTCTGGATCTCCTGTCCCCCTAAAAGGTTCTAAACATGGCCCACGCGCTCGTTCCCGGAAAAGTCTCATTGGAAACCCTGGCTGCCGTTTATGATGGCACGCTCGCACCCGTGATCGATGCCGCGGCGCTGAAGAGAGTGCAGATATCCGCCGACAAGGTCGCCGAGATCGCTGGGGGAGATATCGCTCACTACGGCATCAATACCGGTTTCGGCAAACTGGCGAGTGTGCGCATTCCCGCCGACGACGTTGAAACCCTCCAGCGCAATCTGATCCTGTCACATTGCTGTGGGGTTGGAGCGCCACTCCCGGACGGTATCGTTCGCCTCATCATGACGCTGAAGTTGATCTCGCTCGGCAGGGGTGCATCAGGTGTGCGACCACAGGTCATAAACGTTCTCTCCGCGATGCTCGAAAAGAATGTTCTCCCTATTATTCCGGAGAAAGGTTCGGTCGGAGCCTCCGGTGACCTTGCTCCGCTCGCCCATATGACTGCGGCGCTGATCGGCGAAGGTCAGGCGAAGTTCGACGGTGAGGTCATGCCAGCCAAAGAGGCATTGGCAAAGGCGGGCCTCACCCCTATCGTCTTGAAGGCCAAAGAAGGTCTTGCCATGATCAATGGCACCCAAACCTCGACGGCGCTGGCATTGGCCGGCCTCTTTCGCGCCCACCGAGCTCTCATTTCATCCCTCATTTCCGGCGCGCTATCGACGGACGCCGCAATGGGTTCCACTGCGCCGTTCCATCCAGAAATCCACACCCTGCGCGGCCACCAGGGCCAGATCGACGTGGCCAGCGCGCTGAGCAGGCTGTTGGCGGGTTCCGAAATCCGCGCTAGCCATGAAGAGGGGGATGAGCGGGTACAAGATCCGTATTGCCTTCGCTGCCAGCCTCAGGTCGCCGGCGCCTGCCTCGATCTGCTACGTCAAGCCGCCGCCACGTTGATGATCGAAGCCAATGCCGCGACGGACAACCCGCTCGTCCTGTCCGACGGCACGATCGTATCCGGTGGCAACTTCCACGCCGAGCCAGTAGCATTTGCGGCGGACCAGATTGCAATCGCCGTCTGCGAGATCGGCGCGATCGCTCAGCGCCGCATTGCGCTGCTTGTCGATCCGGTCCTGAGCTATGGCCTGCCGGCGTTTCTTACGCCGAAGCCGGGCCTCAACTCGGGTTTCATGATCGCGGAGGTAACCTCGGCCGCGCTGATGTCAGAGAACAAGCAGATGTCGCATCCGGCATCTGTCGACTCGACCCCTACCTCGGCTAACCAGGAAGACCACGTGTCGATGGCCTGCCATGGCGCGCGGCGTCTCCTGCAGATGACCGACAATCTCTTTTCGATTGTGGGCATCGAGGCGCTGAGCGCAGCCCAGGGTATTGACTTGAGAACGCCACTCACCTCCAGTTCGGAGCTCGATGCAGTTCGCAAGGTTATTCGCACCGCCGTGCCGAAACTCGAAGACGACCGATACATGGCCGAAGACCTCAAGCGCGCGACGGAGCTCGTTGCGACCGGCCGCCTGGCAACGCCCGTTTCGAAGGATGTTTTGCCGTTGCTCTAATATTCGACTGAATAAGCCGGGAAGGGGCGGCTCCCTGCGTTCCCTTCCCGACGTTCAGAAAGTTTATTGAGCTGTTGCGATGAGCACGGTTGGTATACGGCCAAAGCACCATATGTTATAGACCAATAAAAGGTTTGTAATACAGGTGAAAGAGGTACGACTGGTGACTGATGCTCGCTTCCTTAACAATGAATCGACCAGCAATGGATGAAGTCGCGACAGACAAACAGGCGTCGTCGCGTTATCTGGAGATTCAGCGTGACATCGAAAACAAGATAGCCACTGGCGAGTGGGGCTCCGGCTTCCGCATCCCGCCTGAGCGCGAGTTGGTTGATATTTACAATTGTTCCCGCATGACGGTGAACAAGGCCCTGTCGAGCCTTGCAGCCTCGGGCATGATTTCGAGAAAGCGCCGCTCCGGCTCCTTCGTCGCGCCGCCGCGTATTGAAGAGCCGCTGATGCATATTCAGGATATCCGCGCAGAAGTGCTGGCAATCGACAGGACCTATACGTTCGAGATTACCGATCGCAGCATCCGAAAGGCCACCGACGCGCTCGATGCGCGGCATGTAGGAGTCCCGGTTGGCACACGGCTCCTAACCCTCGAAGTTATGCACTATGCCGACAATCTTCCGTTCACAATGGAAACGCGGCAGATCAATCTTGACGCCGTTCCACAGGCCGAACGCCAACAGTTCAAAGACGAACCGCCTGGAAGCTGGCTGCTTCAGAACATCCCTTTTACTGAAGGCGAGCATTCAATCCGCGCCGTGTCGGCTGATACGATCCTGGCGAGGAGGCTACAGGTGGTCGAGCGCACGGCCTGCATTTCGATTGCGCGCCGGACTTGGCTGGAGGGCGACTTAATCACATTCGTGCGCCTGATCTACCCTGGCGACCGTCACCGGTTCGTCGTCCGCTTCAAACCGAATACGCTTCCCGTCGGTCCATAAGCGGCGACTTCGAACGATAAGGAACAAGCAGCGCCCTGTGGCGCTGTTTTTTGTGACAAGAAGTGCCGCCAAGAATCCGAGGCGGCATCCACTTCAAAAAAACTATGCACCCAATTTAATAAAACTGCACTACGCAACTCTGATGCTCTGTCTCAAGATAGCTCATCAAACGCTGAATGCAGATGACTTGCCGACGTGGCCCCACGGGCCATGCAGGTATCGTTTTGCCTTCAGACAAGTGAGGAAATGGGAAATATTCGATGGCACTGGTTAGGATTGGCGTGGATATTGGTGGCACCTTCACCGACTTCGTAGGATGGCGAGCGGATTCCGGAAAAGGGATCAAGCGCCTGAAGGTGCCCTCTACTCCACCGAATTTCGCACAGGGTTTCCAAAACGGTTTCGAGCCGCTACTGGAGGCGCTTGAGGTTGAGGATGGCGACGAAGTCATCGTCATGCACGGAACGACGGTCAGCACGAACACTGTGATCGAACGCTCGGCTGAACCGGTAGCGCTATTCGTAACGGAAGGCTTCAGGGACATCCTTGAGCTGCAGCGACTGCGTCTGAAGAACCCGATCGATCTCTTTTCATCGCGCGCCCTGCCGCTGGTGCCCAGAAACCTGGTCTTCGAGGTTCCCGAACGATTGAGCGCGGATGCCGAGGTGTTGACCGTGGTAGACGAAGGCGCAGTCAGGAAGGCCGTAGCCGCGGTTCGCGCCGAAGGTGTGTCCTCCATAGCAGTAGTCCTCCTGCACAGCTTCCGCGATCCTACACATGAGCGAAAGGTCCGCGACATCATCACGGCGGCGGCACCTGAAATCGATGTCTGCATATCGAGCGACATCTGGCCTCGCATGGGCGAATACGAGCGTGCGGTCAACGCAACCCTGAACGTCTACGTCAAGCCGCGTGTAAAGTCCTATCTCCACGACATTGAGCAGTATGTGAACTCGCGCCTGACTTCGGCGCGCCTCTACGTGACACGGTCAAACGGCGGCGCGCTTGGCCTCGCCGACGCCATGAACTTTCCGGTGCATACCCTATTGTCCGGTCCTGCTTCCGGCATCACCGCCGCCCAAACCATCGCCAGCACCAATAAGCATGAATATATGCTGACCTTCGACATGGGCGGCACAAGTACGGACGTCTCTTTGGTCCGCCAGGGCCAACCAACGGTAACGGCACAAGGCGCGGTCGGCGATTTCCCGATCACCCTGCCCGTTACCGAAATTGAAGCGATCGGCGCCGGCGGCGGTTCTCTGGTGCGGTTGAATGGTCCTGCATTGCGAGTCGGTCCGGAGAGTGCCGGCGCTTTTCCTGGACCGGCTGCATTTGCCCGCGGCGGCGACATGCCGACGGTTACGGATGCCTACCTCCTGTGCGGTTATCTGAACGCCGAGAATTTCCTCGGGGGCGCGATGCGCCTCGATGTCGATCGCGCCGCTTCTGCTTACTCCTCCGTGGCGCAGCAGCTCGGCGTCTCGACTGCCGAAGCGGCTGACGCGTGCTTGTCGGTGACTACCTCCAATATGGTAAGCCGCATTCTGCCCTATCTTGCCGCCCATGGCCTCGACCCGCAAAACGTCACCCTCGTGCTATTCGGCGGCAATGGTGCGCTACATGGTCCGCTTCTGGCCGATGAGGTCGGCATCAATTCGATCATCGTGCCGCCCGCTCCCTCGGTCTTCTGCGCTCGGGGCGGGGTCGTGACTTCACTTACACACGATGTCATTGCGGTGATCCAGGGTTCGACCGTCACCGACGAACTCGTGGCGGCGGAATTCGAAAAGCTCAAGGATGAGACCCTGGTCTGGTTATCGAACCAGATCGACGGATCCCGACTGGTTTCGGTGGAACACGAGTTCTGGGCCGAGCTGAGATATAGGGGACAGTCATTCCAAGTCGCGGTCGCAGTGCCTGTCAGTCATGGCAGATTTCCCGATCTTACGTCTATTGCCAATCGTTTCCATGATGAGCATCTGCGGCTTTACAGCCATTGCGACACGGCTGCGCCAGTGGAGTTCGTTGAACTGCGCGTGCGTGTCCGGGGCAGTCTGCCTATGCCTCCAGACGAGCACGCTCCACTTGGGCCTCGTGCTGAAATTGCGCCCGTTGGGCAGCGCGACATCCGCATTGCCGGAAAGCTCCATCCTTCCGCCAGCACCTATCGGCGCAAGGACCTGACTGTCGGCAGCACGGTCAAGGGGCCGTGCGTCATCGAGGAGGACGATTCTACCGTCCTCGTACCAGCAGCATTTCACGCGAGCGCCCTCGCAACCGGCGCACTCGCACTGACGCGGAGGCAGTAAAAATGGATCCCGTACAAACTGCAATCATGGCGAACCGGTTCAACGCGATCGTCGAAGAAGCATCCTCGACCCTTCAGCGTACGGCTCACACAACCTTCGTGAAGCTCGTTCAGGATTTCCAGTGCGCATTGGCAAATGCTGAGGGTGAAGCATTCGCCTACCCCGTAAATACCGGTGTCAGCGCCTTCATCGGACTGTCGGTCAAGGGCGGTCTCGGTGATATCCCAATTTCCTCCCTGAAGCCTGGAGACTGCATCATAACCAATGATCCATTCTCAAGCGACGGCATGGTCACCCATATGATGGATGTGTCGCTGGTGCATCCGATCTTCCGCGACGGCCGGCTCATAGCGCTGGCATGGGCCTTCGTGCATGCCTCAGACATCGGCGGCGCGGTTCCCGGAAGCATAGCGCCGACACTTACGGAAACATTTCAGGAGGGGCTGAGGCTCCGCCCCGTGCTTCTGTATCGCGAGGGAGTTCTCAACGAGGCCGTCAGAAACATTTTGCTCGATAACAGCCGCATCTCATCGGAGCTGTGGGGCGATATCCAAGCAATGTTCTCTGCTATGAAGAGCATGGATGTGCGTCTCGGCCAACTCTGTGATCGGTATTCGACGCAGGAAGTCATCGACGGGATGGATGCAACGCTCGCCCTATCAGAAGCGAGGGCCCGGGAGGTTATCGCCGAAATTCCCGACGGAATTTACGAGTTCGCCGACTACATTGAGGGTATGAAGGCCGGTGAATTCATCAATATCCATGCGAAGATGACGGTCACCGGCAGCGATTTACTGTTTGATTTTACCGGAACGGATCCTCAGGTCCTCGCAGCCTTCAACTATGTCACTGGCTCGACCACACATCCCTATACCCTGCAATCGCTAATCTACTATATCCTGACAAAGGCGCCAGACGCTCCCCGGAACCGTGGCCTTCTGCGGCCGGTCAAGATCATCGCTCCCCGCGGAACGATCATCAATGCGAACTTCCCAGCCGCCGGCGGATCACGCGTCACCGCGTCGACCCGCGTCTACGACGTTGTGCTTGGTTGCTTGAACGCCGCAATCCCCGGAGGACTGGCCGCAGCTGGCCCGGGTATGTCGGGGATCATCGTGGTCACCGGACGCGACCGTCTTCATGGCGGCAAGCGTGTGAGCGTGATCAATCCAATTTGCGGCGGCGGTGGCGGTAAAATAGGACACGACGGTATCGATGGCGTCGACAACCGGTCGGGCTCACTTTTGACCGTGCCGGCGGAGACTATCGAAGTCGAAACTATCATGCGCGTTCAACGATACGGCCTTGTCATCGACAGCCAGGCACCGGGTCGTTGGCGCAGCGGCGCCTCGGTGGTCCTGGATCTGGAGAACACCGACGTTGAGGCCGTCATGACGGTGCGCGGCATGGATCGGCTCAAATTCACTCCATGGGGTATCATGGGCGGCGAAGCCGGATCCCTCGCGCGCGTCATCGTCAACCCCGACACGAAGGATGAACGTGAGATCGGCAAGATTGACGTTCTCCACTTCAAGCGGGGTGACGTCGTCCGCCTGATCACTCCGGCGGGGGGCGGGTTTGGGCCAGCGTCAGAGAGAGATCCCGAGCTTGTGCTCGCGGACGTAAAGCGGGGCGTCGTCTCAGCTGAAAAAGCTCGCGCGGCCTACGGGGTGGTAATTCGCGATGACTTCACGATCGATATGAAGGCCACTGAGGCAGCCAGGTCGGCCATGATCAAGGGCAACAACCGATTCTCGCATTGTGAAACGCGACAGGCGTTCGACGCCATCTGGCCCATCGACGTCCGGGCTGCCCTGGCCGTCCGTTCTTTTGATTATGACGCTTCGGTCAGAGCAACCCTCGTACGCAATACGGTTTCGCGCTTCATCAAGGAAAGCAAAAGAGCGACGCTCGATTTAATCCCGAATGCACTCGCGGAGGAAAACCGGCTTTTGCAGCAATGACAGCTTAGCGGTGCGTCCATGACAACAACAGCGGAGAATAGCCAGCGACCATCGCCCATTGCCGAAACCAAAACACCTGGACGTAATTCTCGATCACAGGAGATGCGTCCCGCGTAGTGAAAACGATCTAACATCGTGAAGAAGAAAGGGGAATACAATGAGAATTCGTTCTTACGCATTGATCGTGAATCTACTTCTTGCCGGAGTCTGTATCGCACCGGCAGCAAAGGCGGCGGAGCCATCCGAAGGCAAAGCATATGAAAACAGCCAGGCGGCTTCGGGAATCACGAAGAGCGTCGAGCCAACCGAAAAACTGGCGAAGGCCGGCAAGATTGTCATGTGCACCGAACTCGGCAATCCCCCCGGCGGCTTCCTGGATGAAGACGGCGTCACGCCGAAAGGCTTCAATGTTGACGTAATGTCGGCGATTGGCCCGGCGATGGGTATCAAAACCGAAGTCGTCCACTATCCGTTCGCCAGTATCTTCGCTGCTTTGGACACGGGTAAATGCGATGCAGTCATGTCGAACAATTCGAAAAGTCTAGCTCGCGTCGCAAAATACAATTTCGTGGAGTACGTGCGCGAGCGGATGGGCCTCCTTGTCCCGAAAGGAAACCCCCTCAATATCAAGACTTACGAGGATCTTTCAGGACACCGCGTCGCGGTTCTGGTCTCGAGCACCAACGAACGCCTACTGAAGGAAGCCAACACCAAGGTCAGCGCCGAAGGCAAGCCACCGATCGAGATCCAGTCCTATCCGCAGAATACGGTCACGTTCCGGCAGCTCGATCTGAAACGTGTGGACGCTTTCGTGAGCGACGCGATGACACTCTCCTACTTCAAGAAGCTCACCGGCGATAAATATGAGATCGGCGGTCTACCGATCGACCCCCTCACCATCGGTATTGTGCTTCGCAAGGACGACCCTGCGCTGCAAGAAGCCGTACGCAAGGCTTATGTCTCTCTCTACGAAAGCGGCTATGTCGAGCAGGCCGCCAAGACCTGGGGCATGGACGGCCATGTCGAGCTTTGCCGCAACGACAAGCAGTGCCCATGATTTTCCGCAGATGCCCAACGCTCGATAGGTTCGAGTAGGTGTACACTCCTGGCCTGCCGCTTCGGCGGCAGCCCTCCGCGCAAGAGGTAAGGTCCTCGGCAACGGAACTCGAACACAATAAGAAACGGGGACATTATCGACATGCAGTTCGATATCGCCTTTTTCCTGGATTTTGTCTTCAATCCCCGGCCCGCCCTTCTGCGCGGTCTGCTCACGACGGTTCTGGTCGCGTTCGCGTCCATGGTCATCGGTGTGGTGTTGGGGCTTGTCTTGTCCCTGTTCGGACTATCACGATGGCGCGTGCTCCGCTGGTTCAACAGCGCCTACATCTTCGTGTTTCGCGGCACACCGCTCCTTGTGCAGGTCATTCTGATCTATTTCGGCCTCCCCTATCTGACGAATGTCGATCTTTTTCCGCAGGACGTGCATCTGTTCGGCTTCATTTCGATCAGCGGGGCGATTGTCGCGGGGGTGACCGCCTTCGCGCTCCATGAGGCGGCATACTTCAGCGAAATTTCTCGCGGCGCTATCGCTTCGGTCGACCATGGCCAGTGGGATGCCGGCAGGGCCGTCGGCATGACGCCGGGGCTTCTCATGCAGCGGATCATTCTGCCACAGGCAATTCGCATCATGTTGCCTCCACTTGGCAATCAGATGAACGGCATGTTCAAGGCGACATCGTTGCTGTACCTGATCGCGGTTCCAGAGATGCTGTTTATCACCGACGCAGTGAATTCAGTGACCTACAAAACCTTCGAGGTCTATCTCGGCGTATCGATCTACTACCTCGCGCTCACAACCGCTTGGAGCTTTCTCCAAGAAGCATTGGAGAAGCGTTATTCAAAGGGCTTCGTTTCGATATGACCTGGTCCGCACCCAATTCGGCGAGCGTAGTCGCTCGAACGCCACTCGGTCTCATGAAGGCGGCGAAGTTGCTCCGGGAGCTCAATCATGAACTTTGACCTGCACTATTTCCTCGAGCTGGTTTTCTCGCCACCACCGCAGCTTATATATGCTGTCTGGCTCACCGTCTCCGTCACTCTCACATCAATGGCGGTCGGGATCATTGCGGGACTGTTCCTGGCACTATTCGGACTGAGCCTGTATGGCGCGCTTAGAGGTTTCAACTGGCTTTACGTCTGGTTCTTCCGAGGAACTCCTATCCTCGTGCAGTTGTTTCTAATCTATTTTGGGCTGCCCTACCTGATCGGTGTTGACATCTTCCCGTCGACAATCACGACGCCGGCGTTTTCCATCAGCGGAGCGATTGTCGCTGGCATATTCGCATTCAGCTTGCACGAAGCAGCATATATGAGCGAGATCACGCGGGCCGGCATCCGATCGGTCGAGAAAGGACAAAGCGAGGCCGCACAGGCATTGGGCATGTTGCCGTCGTTGGCGATGCGCCGGATCATCCTCCCCCAGGCGCTTCGCATCATCCTCCCCTCGCTCGGAAACCAATGCAACATGATGTTCAAGACCACTGCGTTCCTGAGCGTCATCGCCGTTCCAGAACTCGTACACGTCGCCGACAGCCTGCGATCGCAAAACTTCAAGACCTTCGAAGTTTATGCGGCGATCTCCGTCTACTATCTCGTGCTGACCGGGGTGTGGACCGTCCTTCAACAATGGATCGAGAACCGGCTGTCCTGGAGTCCTCGCACTGCTGCGCGCGAGCCCGAGTCGAACGCCCCCAACCTGTTACAGATGGAAACCTGAAATGGCCGATCAATCCAAAGCCAGCGTGGCACCTGCCGTGGAACTCCGCGGCGTAAGCAAGTCGTTCGGTACCCTGAGCGTGTTCAAGAATGTTTCAATGACGGTCCAACCTAAGGAGACCGTTGTCGTCATCGGTCCGTCCGGCTCCGGCAAAACGACGCTTATCCGTTGTATCAATCATCTGGAGCAAATCCAGAGCGGTGAGATCTACCTGAATGGCGCACTTGTGAGCAACAAGCTCGCAGGCGGTAAAAAGGTCCCACTCAGCGAGAAGGAAAAGGCCGCAATCCGCAGGAATGTTGGCATGGTTTTCCAGCGCTTCAATCTATTTCCGCATCTGACCGCTCTGCAGAACATCATCGAGGCTCCCGTTCATGTTCTAAAGCGCCCGAGGCAAGAGGCGATCCAGGAAGGAATTGCCCTGCTGGAGCGCGTCGGATTGGCCGATAAGCGAGATCAGTATCCCGCGCAACTCTCGGGTGGCCAGCAGCAGCGTGTAGCAATTGCTCGCGTTCTCGCGATGAAGCCCGAGATTGTTCTTTTTGACGAGCCGACCAGCGCACTTGATCCGGAAATGGTCGGCGAAGTTCTCTCTGTCATGAAAGAACTCGCCGGCAAGGGCATGACCATGATCGTCGTCACTCACGAAATGGGTTTCGCACGAGAGGTGGCCGACCGAGTCGTTGTGATGGATAAGGGCTCCATCATTGAACAGGGGCCACCAGAGCAGATTTTTGGTCGCCCCCAAAACGCTCGCACGGCCGAATTCCTGGAGCGAATCTCCTAAACAGTTGGCGAATTACGGCCGGCGTCTCCGCTAGGTGCCCAAGACATGGCCTGTTTTCTTCATTTCCAAGGCGCACAAGTCCGAACATTGTCATGTCCATAACAGCCGAGCTTTCCGACTTCATCGCCCATGTGCGGGAAGTGCCTCAGTCTGTGTCCGAGCGCGCAAAGATCCATGTGGCCGACACACTCGCTTGCATATATGCTGGCACGGCGTCTCGGCCTGTAGAAATTCTCGTTGCAGTATGCGCACCAGGGAACGATCGGGAGGGCATTCCCGTCCCTGGTCTAGGTTGCTGGAGCGATCCTGCACTGGCGGCTCTTCTGACCGGCACCTGCGCGCATGCAGACGACTTTGATGATACGAGCGAGTTCTCGATGAATGGCCATCCGAGTGCCCCGATCGTCAGTGCGCTGCTGCCGACGGCCTTCGAAACGCAAGCGAGCGGCCGGGCATTCCTGCGGTCCTATGCAGTCGGGATCGAGATCGCCTGCAAGCTTGGCATCGCAGTGGGCAGCGCACATACGCGCCAAGGGTGGCATACGATGTCGACGCTCGGGACTCTCGCAGCTGCCGGCGCTGCGGCCAACTTGCGTGGCCTCGACGCGCGCCAAACGGAGCACGCACTCGCGATCGCGTGCTCCTTTGCCGGGGGCATCCTTGGCAACACCGGAACGATGACGAAGAGTTTGCATTGCGGCCGGGCCGCTCAAGCTGGCTTCCTTGCTGCAAAGCTGGCAGAAAGCGACTTCACGGCCGGATCTGGCATCCTTGAGGCACCATCCGGTTTCCTGGATGCATTCACAGGCGGATCAGCAGCAACGTTGCCAGCTCTCGGCAACCCTTGGGAACTTGTTACCCCCGGCCTTGCAGTAAAGCTTTATCCTTGCTGCAGCTGCACCCATCTTGCAATTGATGGCGCATTGACGATCCGAGCGCTGTCTGGTTTCGACATCAAAGCGATCGAACGGATCAACTGTTTCGTCCGCGACGAGTGCATCCGCTATCTGCGCTTTCCGAAGCCGAGAACGGGAATCGAGGCGAAGTTCAGCATGAACTATACGGTGGCGACCGCCCTGCTCCAAGGCGAGTTAACGCTGAACGATTTTGAAACGAACGCCATCGCACATGAGGACGTTTCCGAGCTATTGGTCAAGGTGGCGATGTTCGCGCGGAGTGAGGATTCGGACAACCCCGACATCGAAGTGGTCTTCCTGGACGGAAAGCGACTGGCCGAGCGGCGGCGTGTGCCGCGAGGGGCGCCCGACGATCCAGCCGGATGGGAGGAAATCACCAGGAAACTGGCGGGAGGCATTTCCCGCGCAAGGCAGTCGAGGGTGGCCGATTTCGGAAAGCATGTTTGGGCGATCCGTGATCTGGACAAGGCAACCCGGTTGTCCGATATCTTTTCAGCATAGGGTCTCCAGAGCTCGCGCAAGGTTCTGATGCGCACATTCATCCGAGGTTAGTATGCCCAAGATCGACTTTCCGCATCTGGCAGCTTTCGTTGTCAGTTGCGACAGTCCAACGATGGCGCATGCGGCCGCGAAGCTTGGTCTCACACCATCGGCATTGAGTGCCAAGCTCAGCACGCTCGAAGCCCAGATTGGAGTGACGCTTTTTGGTCGCAAAGGGCGTAACTCCTTTCCGCTACGCTCGGCGGTCTGGCTGTACAATCGCAGTGTTCGTCTCCTCCTTGCCGAGGAATATTTGAGTCATGCCAAACTTGGCGGCAGCGCGGCGCCTTCGGCGCCCGTCATCCTCAAATTAGACGTTGACTATACCTGGACAGCAATTTCCTACGCTGTAATCACGGCGATCCGCCGCTTCCATTCCAAACCCGACCACCCTTATGTAGACTTGATCTTCACGGGTACTGGCGCCTTCGGAATGCAGAACGGTCCCAGCCATCTTCTGTCAGACGCGGTGCCACTCGGGCAGCTCAAGATCCAACATACCATCGGTACTGGGGTATCCGGACCTTCTGTTGTCGTTGCTCCAGACCATTGGACGAGGCTGACCCATACGGTTGGGGAGCGACCCGAGCGTGGTGACATTGCTCCAAAAACCGAAATTCCCGATCTGCCGGGTACACTGCAAAGCGACACGAAATTCGACCGCTCCAGCGGTATCGCGACATCACGGATTTCCACCACCGATCGAAGTCTGCAGGATCTCCGAGGGCTCATCGACGACATCCGCAAGTCGGATCTACTTCTGCCCCAACTGACTGTACCCCAGCGTCTTCGCATCCAGGGCATCACTGCGGTTCCGGTAATTCGCAGTCCGTCGTGCTGCGTGACCGCAGAGCTCTCTAACGACCATGAACTTCTGTTAAATCTGCTAAATGATGTCCGCAAAGGCGTCGAGGCCCCTTCGGGCTGGTCCGAAGCCACGAATTTCCATCCCAAGGTTAGCCTGAAGCAGATTTCTACCGTGAATCGTGTGGTGCAGACCGGCAGCATGGCGAGCGCTGCCCGCGTCGCCGGACGGACTGCTCCGATGATACCGGCCCAGCTTGAACAGATCGAATATGCGCTCGGGACAAGGCTTATCGACCGGAAGAAGACCGGTTCTGAACCGACCGATGATGCTGAAAGGCTGCATTCGCTGTTTGTCGGCGTTGAGAGGGCTTTCAACGACACTCTGGGCGAACGAAGCCACATAGCTGCGGCCTTTGAACAATCAATTCGGATTGCGTTACCGGTGAGTTGGAGCGCAGATTCCTTGACGTCCGAATGCATGGCCGTGGCGCTTAGCGCATTTCACAATGAATTTCCGAACTGCCAAATCGAGGTTGTGGAGGGCCCTCGACATGTACTGCATCATGGCGTTCTAACCGGCCGTTTCAATATTGCTGTCGTTGGTAGGATCGATCCGCAAGTAGGCTCTCTACTAATTGGCCGCAGCGAAGACGTCGTCCTGATCGTCAATAGGAAGCTGAATTTTGCGCCTCAGGCCGAGAGAGTTTCGGCAGACGAGCTGAGGAGCATCCCGCTCCTTCTGGCACCTTCACAGCTCACAATGCATCAAACTCTTCTGACGGCACTTGCGAAGTCTACTGTGCAGCTCGAGCCGGTAATGCGGTTGGGTTCGGTACCTCTGATCGTCTCGGTTTTGCGTCGTTCACCTCTTGGCACGATCTTGCCAGCGTCGGTGATGATCAAGGAGATCGAGGCAGGGATCGTGGACACGTTCTCTCTCGACCATTTAGTCCCGCCGCGGCGACTATGGGCAATATTCTCCACCTCCACGCCGCTTAACGAGACTGAACGTGCTTTGATCAGCCACGTAAAGGAAGCGTTTCAGGAGGCTAATTCATCCAACGGCAGAGTTGTACCTTAACTTATAGAGGGTACAGCCTGCGACAGCTTCGCGCGTTACAGCACATGAGCTGGTGGTGAGGACAATGCGCTTAGCGGCTCACAACGGGGCAAGGTCAGCGCGCCCGACGCATGTCTACACGATCGATTATGTTGCTTCGCTGATCGGCGAGAACCTCGAACTCCTCCAGGAAATCGCCAGCAACTCAGACAATATCGATTACGGCGAGATGATCCATGCCCATGACGGCAGCCAAGAGGGCGTCACGACCTTCACCGACCGGGGCATCGAGAGCTTAAAGGAATTCCTCGCCGGTATCCGCACCTGCGAGGGCGGTGTCCGGCAATTCCGCGTCGATGAGCAATGTGATCCCGAAAGGATCGAACGCATCATGGCAGACGAGCCGAGATCATAAACCCCGCGGCCTACGCCGGATGGATACGGCTCATCGGCAAGGTAGGTCCTCGTAGCCATATGTCGCTGCAGACCCGTGCAGAGACAACCTCTCAAATCAGGCAAGCGCGGAGCAATGTTAATGAACTGACGAACTGACGAACTGACGAACTGACGAACTGACGAACTGACGAACTGACGAACTGACGAACTGACGAACTGACGAACTGACGAACTGACGAACTGACGAACTGACGAACTAGACAAGGGGATATATCCTGTCAAATAACAATCTCATGTTAGGTAATAATATCACCCAATCAACGCGGCCACGCAATTAACCTGGTGGGCCCCTGCAATTATAGTTACGTGGGCGGCCCGCCCAATATTTAGAAGGCCCACCCAGATTTCGGCGAAATTGCTCCATACCTTTTTCCACTATAAGTATCGTGCCTGCCCACCCTGCAATCCCACCCTTTCCTAACATCATCTATTTGCTTCCACCTTCTTGTTCATAACACATGGCCTGCAGGCAAGTCGCTCCCGACCTCCGACAGCTCGTTGCAGAGATCACGCTTTCAACAAAGGCAATCCTCCATATCGAGCCGAAGGAGCTTCATGATATCCGGACCGGCACCTTCGCGGTCGGGACAAACAACCAATACTTCACGAACCTCGACTTCGTGAACGGCATGCTGCG
>NZ_JAQKGP010000045.1:0-18161 GCF_027956525.1 Agrobacterium sp. ST15.13.013 | reverse complement strand
GGTGATGAACCAGAAGGTGATAACGGCAAGCGCCAGCAGGGTGAGGAAACTTGGAATGATGTGAACGATCGAGCCCCGCTCGAAACCCGTTTGCTCGAGAAAATGACCGCCACCCATGCCGATCACAAAGGTGACGTTGAACAGGATGAACATAAATCCAAGAAGCCGTTTCAAGATCCGGAAGGGCATGGCAATCAAAGCCAGAAATGCCCAGAGCGGATCACGCGCGGCGGCTCGCATCATGTTCCTGAATGCGTCCCGAGAAAGTCGCAACCGGTTCATGAAGCGCCCTGCCCGCTGTCGCCACCCTCTCCCGTGCCCGACAGCCCTCGTCCGATCAGATCGTCAAACAGCGCCTTGTCATTGTCGCGTGTCAGGAACCCTGGCAGTTCGCGGCGCAGCCAATCACCGAGTTGTTTGCTGAACTCCTGATCATCCGAGGTTTCGAGGTGATGCAGAACGAGCGAGCCGATCAGGACCTTTCGGCGCATATCGTTGTTGCGCTCGGTTTTTGAAAGCCGGGCCTTCAGCGCAGACCGTTGCGCCTCCAGTTCAGCCAGGCGCTGTTCGATTGTTTTCCTTGCCACGATTGTTCCTTTCGATTGCGGTCGCACCAGCACTGCCGTTGTTGACCACGGCTTCGCTCCTGGAAGACAGACCAGTTTCTATGAGGAGATCGGCATAGCGATTGTAAGAGGAGGTTGGGCCCTGTGGTTCATGACGCCGCCGTCACTTGCGCAGGTGAGATTTTCGCCCAAGACGAGCAGAATGATTTTGAAAATCCGCCCATCCGGCCTGGCGTCAGACGCCGAGCGCGCCACCAGATCAGCAAATTTTTTCTGAATAATTCCGGCGATGCGGACACGCTCGCGTTGCTTACGGTCCGGCAAAACTCAAATCTGGTCTTCATGTCTGCTCCGCTGATCCACGGTGTCCCGTATGGGCGAAACCAGAGCTCGCCCGAACTCCGGTTTTGAGCCGCCAGGCAAATGTCTGTCTTCCCGACTATGCGCCTTCACTATGCGCCTTCGGTCCTGGCCGGCCATCTCTGATTGATGCAAATGGTATTTGAATACCGGCGTTCCTCAATAGCGAACATTGAAGGGTTCATTATCTCAGGTTGAATTTTGCTGACCACTTTTAGCAGTCGAAACACCCGTTCGATGTTGCTAGCGTCACCACCGGTAAACAGACAAGGGCGCACTTACGACTTGCCACGCATTGGAGCGCTGAATTTCCCCGTTTGCAGATCGGAGATTTCGGTTGGCGATTTATCATCTCAGTACCAAACCTGTCTCGCGGTCATCCGGCCGAAGTGCTGTGGCATCCGCCGCCTATCGTTGCGCAGTTCTTCTCACCAATCACCGCGATGGGCTTGTGCATGATTTTACCCGGAAAGAAGGAGTGGAGCATAAAGAGATCGTGCTGCCGGACGGTGTTTCTGCCGATTGGGCTTTGGATCGTTCGAGGTTGTGGAACGCTGCCGAGTTTGCAGAAAAGCGAAAAGATGCCCGCGTCGCTCGCGAATTTGAAATCGCGCTTCCGCATGAGCTGTCGCCAGAGGGGCGACTGAAGGCGGCACGCGCCTTTGCCCGGGATCTTGCAAACCGCTATGGCGCAGCCGTGGATTTTGCCATCCATTCGCCAAGCGAGCATGGTGATATCAGGAACTACCATGCGCATGTGCTGATGACGACGCGACAGCTTGGCAGAACCGGCCTTGGCGAGAAAACTTATCTGGAGCACAAGAACGCACGGCTGCTGGCACATGGCATGGCGACAACCGATATACAGCTTCGCGATATCAGGCAGGCGTGGGAAGGTATCGCCAACCGTCAGCTTCAACGCGAAGGCCTGGACGTTCGCATCGATCATCGGTCACATGTGGAGCGCGGTCTAGAATTGTCTCCAACCGAACATATGGGCGTGCATGCGTCGCAGATGCAGCAGCAAGGAATGACAGTCGAGCGCGGCCGGCTGGATGACGAGGCAGCACGGCAAAATGCCGCGCTGATCCGCCAAAAACCGGAACAGGTTCTGACGCTGATCAGCCATGAGAAGAGCGTGTTCGATCGGCACGATATTGCCAAAACCCTGCATCGCTATATCAACGATGACGCCCAAATGTTCCGGAACGCCTTTGCGGCTGTTATGGCCTCGCCGGCGCTTGTGGAACTCCAGGCTGAGCGCAGCGATCCGGACACCGGCGAGGTTTCCAACGCGCGCTATTCGACACGGGACATGATCGATCTGGAAGTTGGCATGGCGCGATCGGCGGTAAGGTTACATCAGTCGCATTCCCATAACGTCGATCCTCGCCATGTCGTGCGCGCCATGGAGAGGCAGGATCTCTCTCTTCGGAAAAGCTCCGGCGGAATGGTGGCCGCACGCAATCCGTCAGCGGGATTGTCGGATGAACAGCGTCAGGCGATCGAGCATATTACCGGGCCAGAACACATCGCGGCCGTGGTCGGGTTTGCCGGTGCCGGAAAGTCCACAATGCTCGCAGCCGCGCGCGAGGCGTGGGAGGCTGAAGGTTATCAGGTCCATGGTGCAGCACTTGCCGGAAAGGCGGCCGAGGGACTTGAGGAAAGTTCCGGTATAGAGAGCCGTACGCTGGCGTCATGGTCTTACAGCTGGAACCATGGGCGGGATCTGCTCGGCCGCCGCGACGTGTTCGTCATCGACGAGGCCGGCATGGTCGGCAGCCGGCAGCTTGCCCGGTTCATCGGCGAGGCTGAAGAGCGCGGCGCAAAGATCGTTCTTGTTGGCGACCATGAGCAGTTGCAGGCAATCGGGGCCGGTGCCCCATTCAGGGCGATTGCCGAGCAGATCGGCCATGTCGAACTTTCCGGGATACGCCGCCAGCGCCATGATTGGCAGCGAGAAGCGTCGGTTGCCTTTGCGACCCACAAGACGGCCGACGGACTTGCCGCCTATCGCGATCACGGCGACATCCACTTTGCCGAAAGTCGCGACGCAGCGATGGCGCAGATCGTGCGTGATTATATTGACGATAATGAGAAGCGACCAGATGGCACCCGCGTTGCCATGGCGCATCGCCGCGCCGATGTGCGCGCGCTCAATGTTGCTATCCGATCGGAGCTTCAGAACCGACAAAGGCTGGAGCGCAGCCACGGGCAGAACGCCGGTGGAGACCGTGGGGATGTTGAGGATCGTGGAAACAGTGAGGAGGTTGCAGAACTCACTTTCCAGACCAGTAACGGCAAACGCGCCTTCGCTCCCGGCGACCGGATCATCTTCCTCGAAAACAACCGCGACCTCGGCGTCAAAAACGGCATGCTTGGCACGGTCGAGCATGTCGAGAGGGATCGGATCGATGCCCGGCTCGATGGTCGAGGCGGCGACAGTGTCAGCATTGCCACGGATAGCTACCAGGCGATCGACCACGGTTATGCGACGACGATCCATAAAAACCAGGGAGCGACGGTCGATCGCGCCTTTGTGCTGGCGTCCAGCACCATGGACCGGCATCTGACCTATGTCGCCATGACACGGCATCGCCACGGCGTGCAGCTCTACGCCGGCATTGAGGAGTTCACCAATGCGGGCCGGCTGGTTGATCATGGCGTTGCGCCCTACGCGCATAATCCAGAATCACGCGAGAGCTATTTTGTGACGCTGGAGAATGACAAGGGCGAACGCCATACGGTGTGGGGCGTTGATCTCAAGCGGGCCATGCGGGAGGCCTCACCTAAGATCGGGGACAGGATCGGACTGCAGCATGAAGGTGCCACGCCTGTCACGCTTCCGGACGGCACAAAGGCCGAGCGCAATGCATGGCGTGTCGTCAAGGGCGATGAACTCGCCTATCAGAAGCTGGCAAGCCGCCTGTCGTGTTCCGGCGTGAAGGAAACGACGCTGGATTACATCATCGACTTTGCCGAGCGGCGTGGGATCGCAAGCGACCAATGGATCGGGCAAGAGTTTGCGGTGAGAAGCGAGATCGAACTTGCTTCCGCCAAAAATGCGCGTCAAGACGTTTTGTCCCGTGCGGCCCATCTGCAACGGGAGCAGCAGGATCGGCCATCAGAGCGTCAGCAGGTTTACGAGGAACGTGCCGGCGATCTGGCCGGCCCTGTTCGCCGCGAAGATCGTCGCAATCCGTTCGCCCGAGATATCGATGACGGACGGCAGGACGACAGGACAAAGGACAACAATGGTTATCGCCGCATTCGGTGGTCCGACCTCATGTCGCAAGGCCTCGCCGTCCCTGCCCCCACAGAAGCCGTCGGCCAGCAAAATTCTCTGGAACCCGGTAAGCCAGCTCCGCTTGTGCCGGCGATTAGCCGTTACGACCGCAGCATCGAAGAGGTGGCGCAGCAAAGGGCGACGTCCGTTATCGAGCAGAGGTTCGATACGGTGGAATCTCTGGTACGGCGCGTGTTCCGTGATCCGGTGGAAGTCGCCGCGAGACTACGCACCGCGATGACCGAGAAGGAAGGCAATGGCAAAATCATGGCAAAGGCCATGGCCGCGCAACCCGAGCGGTTCGGGGAGCTGCGCGGCAAGTCAGGTCTGTTCGGATACAACAAGGAGCGGAAGGAGGCGTTGCAATATGCCAGGTCCCTCTCTGCCCATATCGGCTATGTCTCCGAGGCATGGGAGCGCCGGCTTGGCGAGGAACGTCAAAGCGAACAGTGGCTGCGTGAACAGCGTGACGTGATCGAAGTGCCGGGCCTCACGCCGCGCAGTGCCGAAATCCTTGCCAAGGTCGAGAAGATGCAGGTCGACAAGCGGCGCCAGTTTATCGCAGAGTTGCGATCGTCACCTGAGGGGCAAGCCGCGCTCGATGAGGCCACGCTGGTGGCCGAAGCGCTCACCCGGCGCTTTGGTAGTTCCGATCCTCGCAGGTTCGCCGAAGCGCTGGAGGCACGTCCCGAGCTCACAAAGCACGCCGAGCAGATCGAGACGATCGCCCGCATCGTGCATCGGACACGGCACGCCGAGCTTAGTCATGACCATACGCTGAAACAGCACATGAACCGGTCTCAAGGGCTTGGATTAAGTCGATAATAGGTACCGACGACAAAATTGGCGTCATTAAAACGGCCGCGGTTGAAAGTGCGCCACGCTTCCAAATTCCCCGGGGGTCGCGGTGGACTTAATCCGTCGCGGCTGGAGAGAGCATTCCGCTTCTGACGTGTCTGCGTGTCGGGGTGCAGAAAATCTCGATGTAATCGAACATGGCCCTGACTTCACGGCTCAATGTCTGCTCGCTCACGGACACGCAGAACTCTTGCCAAAGCCAATGCGCCAGATCGCATACGCTCCACATCGCTACGATAGAAATGTGGATTATGTGAAGCGATGATTGCAACAAGCTCGGATCTGATCATGCTGGTTTCATAGCGAAATTTACATTCATCGAGAAGAGGATGAAAACCGGCAAAGAGGTGCGCCGAATGAAAGAGACGCAGCGAGACCAGGTTTTGACTACCCTGATCGTCAACCAGATCATGAGCAATCCGCTCACCGGGGAGTCAGGAAGTTCGCGGCTGAAGCAGGTCGCGTAGTGATGGTGATATACGTATTTCTTCATGGCGGGGAAGATCAGGTCGGCCTCAGCGATTTGATTAAGGTCACCGGTCTCACGCGCGGCGGCATTATCGAGACCATTGAGCCACTCGTTCGACGCGGTCTTCTGGTGGAGACGATGGGGAAGAACTCGATGGGTCGTGGCACGGCACGTTACTTTGAGATCGCTTCATCCGTGAAGACGATCGTGGCCGCGGTCTCAGGCGCTCCCATGGGCGCAGGACTGGAATAAAATGCTGACCGACATCGCGGTGCAATGTTATCAGGCAAACGACCCCGAAGGTGGGGGGGGGGCACTTGATAGTTTACGAGGAACTTCGTATATATGGTGACGCTCGGGTTCAACGATGCGAAGAAGAAAGTGATCACCGCCCTGGTGAATGGAACATATCTGCATGAGGCCGACCGTTCGAACGTCAATACGAAAAACCTGCTGCTGACCGGTCAGGTCTCCGCTTCGACCGTCTGTGACGTTCTCAAGCGCAGCCAGGGACAGAACCACTCGTCATCGGCGCACCATCAGGCCGCTTCCATCCAGGTCCACGTCATTCGCCGTGATGGCTGGTACATCAAGTTCTACTTCGTCGATCCGAATACCGTATTCATCAGCGTGCATCAGTGAGGCTTTCATGAAGCTCTACCAACCAGGCGATACCAGCAAGGCCATCTGCCCGCACTGCGGAAAGCTGGTCACGACGACGTTCGCCTATCGTGACGTGCCGTTCGATGACGGATCCGGCACTGTGAAGGGCATTCTGTCCGCGGTCTGCGATGAGTGCGACGCCGTCGTTGCCATCCCCGCACAATCCACGCCCGCCATCCGGCGTGCGCGCCAAGTGGCCGAGGTCGCGCTTGAAGTCAGCATTCCCGCGCCCGAGGTCGAAATTCTCGATGCCGCCGCGTATCGCATCGATCCGACCGCGACCACGCGCTTCAGGAAAACCCTGTTTGCATTTTATCTTCAGCGGCTTCGGCAAGACGAGCAAAGAGCGGACGCGCTGCGCCGGAACTTCGAAGCGTGGCGTGTATCGAAAGCCGAAAGGGGTAAGCGCGTGACGCCGGGGATCCGCATCCCCAATCGGCGCTTGTCGTTCAAGATCTCCGCCAGGACCGATGACGACGTTCGGTGGGTGATGGCGGCCAGCGGTATGAACAGGACCGATACCGTCCGCTCTATCGTCATGGAGATCGAGAAAGATCTGCTGGCGCCCAAGGCGCCACGGGACCTTCGGCATCTCCAGGACATCGCGGCCGTCGTCAACGCCTGAAGATATCGTCTGTCGGTGCATGCGTGCCGGACCCTCCGCGCGGTAAGCGTCAGGCGACGCGCGGTAGACTAGGAACATCGCCAGCTTCGTGCTCACGCCATCTCGACCTGGCGGGAAATCGCTTTGTTGATTGACGCGTAAAATTCTAGCCGAAGAAACTATCGCGTCTCAAAATCAGTTAAGGCGACGCCACCGCATCCGGAGATAGTATTACAAGCATAAGCTCTTGAGAAATGCTCATTTATATAGCTCCGTCGAAAATGAACTGACTTTCAAATACTGCATGTCGGGATCTGTCGCGTCTTTTCTTAGATACGGCGGATTCGGAAGTAGGGTGGGATTCTTTTCACCCTCTTCTTTTAGCCACCCGAGCACATCTTCGATTTTCCCTTCCGTCACCTGCTCCCTGGTAATCGATAAGGTGATCGAGATAAGGGAAGTGCCTGAACCGAAGAATTCTGCGAGATTGTCGGGGTTTACTCTCTTCACTGTCTTTGGATCGTTGAAATCGGTGAAGGTTACCAGCAGAGGATAGTCAGCTTTGGAGAGCGTGGCAGTTGCCGGCTTTGACATACGTTCAAATTTTGGAGCAATGTCGACGGGTGCTATTCCTGGAAAAAAAAGCGCATACGGTCTCGGCATATCCTTCAACAGCGCGAAAAGGTACTTGCCTGGAAGAACCTCAAGGACAACCGCCTCCCCTCGCAGCTCAAAAAAAGCACCTCTTGCTTCAGGTAGTGCGAAGAGGCCGTCTCGATCATCCAAACTAGCCTTCATCACGCTCGACGCGGATTTTGGACCCGACGGGGTCTCAACCGTAACCGTCAGCTTTTGATGCCACGACCAACTGTCGCCGCAACTGCTGAGCAGCGACAGCGCCAACAACACGGGAATTTTCCTGAGAAGCCGAGAGATATTCATCAGACACCAGCTAGACGAAATAATTGCTATGCAAACGAACGTTGGCCTTGTCGCCAAATTTCACATCAAAATACGCGAAATCTTCCAGCAAACTATCAAGTCACTGGAGAGCAAGCAGAGGCATTCAGGATGTCAGTTGATCGATTGCTTGGTTTGGGACGGAGTTTCGTCACCCGGTTTTGCAATAAGACTTTGTAGAACGTCGCTATCCACCAAGCGTCCTATAACAGGATGAACCTTTATCTGGCTCTGCTTGGCGACTGTGTGGAAATTTGAAAGCACGGAGGTAGCGAGCTCCCGCGTCGGTGCGATAACATCCAGCAACCAGACGATTTGGCCACTGTTCCAGTCAGTGGGCTTCAACCGCACTGGAAAAACACCAGCCTTGACCTGCTCAACAATCTTTACATCGACGTCCTCACTCACGCTTGCCCAAATTGCGATAGCGTTTGGTGCCAAAGTGGTCTCTTCGGTTCCATCGTCCTCTTTTTTCGATGCGATTACGATACGATCATGACTAAGCGGATCGATGACCAAATGACTGAGATCGGACAGGCTCTGGCTGCGATAGCGAGGAACGGAACTGAGCGCGAATACGACCTGTCCAAAAACAGAAAAAATTTGCCCTTTTGCTTGTAAAAGTTTTCGGATCACATCGTCGTTTGCTCCGCTTGAACACAATCCCTACCGATCAATGGACACGTGTACGTTTTAAGCTCCTGAACAGAACGGGACCCTTGGCACCCTATTTGTCTGCGCCACTTCGAACGAAATCAGCAGTCTGGCGTTCAATGCGAAGGCGGTTTATTCGCTAAACGGAAGTTCAATATCTTCGCGGTTTTTCTTTGCGCCGTCGATTAGGACCGTTTTGAACCGGTCCGCATCTGCTGCCGGCAGCATCCCCGCCCCGACTCGAATAGCTTCTTGCCATGCCGGCCCGCGCTCCCATGCTTCGTTGTAGACGAGGGCCAAGTCGGCGGATCGCCTTGTCTGCTGCAGTGCCTCAAAAAGCAGCGCGGCTTGGCGAAGGTCCTTCTCACGCTTTGCTGGCCCCTGCCCGTCTGTGTGGCGGCGGCTGGCGACTATGAGCTTGTGGACCGCATATCGAGTTGGCTCGGGGACAACGACCGGGATGCCGCTTCGGTGGAGCAGTATTGTCCTTACGGGTTCCCTGATGAGAAAATCGAGAAAGCGTAGTGGATCCGCGCTGGCGCCGCCAAGGGCAGGCATCTTCGCCGGCTGGTCGATGTAGTCGTCCGAGCCTCGGTTCGATGTCAAGAATTCCACCCTGTAGCCGTCGGCATTCTGAAATGCCGACGAAGCCGCTGATCCCGATCTATGTGGAACGGGCCGGAAGCTGGCGTCGACGTCCTGCAGCAACTCCACGATCGGAGGCAGACTATCTTCAACCTCTCGACTGATGGCATAATCCTGAGCGATGTCCGCATCGCCGGTCAGTATGGCAGCCATGGGAAGGCGCACGCCGAGCAGCCCTGAATAGCATTGAAAGGCCACCGTGCCGATGAGAACGCCACGAAGTCGAAAGAGACCCCCATTGGCTAAAGCTTCAACGATATCGCCCGACATCGCGTCGGGCGATATCATCCCGCCTTCGCGGGTCAGGGTATTTACCAACCGCCTACGAGCGCGTAGATCGTCCTTGTCCCGCTTATGATCAGATACGCGCTGCGCTATATCCGGATCGTCAGCAGGACCAACATAACGACGTTTCGTACCACCGTGTCCATCCGGGATGTCGAAATACCAATACTTCCGTCCCTTGATGTTCGCCGGGGTGAATCGACCCTCCGAAGGGAAATCGGCCGTCCAGGCAGCGTCGAGCGAGCGCTGACCTAGCTCGGCGAGCATAGTTTGGTACATGAGATCAACGGATTTCATAAGCTCGACTCCGGTGTTATACTGTTTTTCAAAAACAGTATAACGATCGAGGGGATAGGTCGCAATACGGAACGCGTTTCTATCGCCTTGAGATCCCATCAGGGGTGAGTAGCGGCCTGCACCGTGGCAGAGTGAGGTCGCTATGCGCTGCGACCACTTTCCGATCGTCCAACGATGAAGTCACCCCACGGTAAGTGCGAAGTCCCACTCAAGCTAACGCCGCAGGCCGTCCATGACCAGTCTGACGATCCTGTGCGCGCGGTCACGCCACTCGGGGCTTTCCGGAATGGAATAAATGCCGAAAAGCGCATTCAGAACGTCCGCCCCCTCGATGTCCCCCTTGACCGCATCAGCCTTCACAGCGTTGTCGAGCAGCTCTTCAAACGCCGTATGCAACAGCTTCGAGCCCTCGGCAAAAAGGGCCGAGTTGGACGTAAACAAGAGCTTCAGGCTGCTCGCCATACCTTTTTTTGCGGCCATATAGCTGACAAACCGGTTCATCCATTCTTCGATGGCTTTGGCGGGCTCTTCTTCCCGCATCAAGTCGCGCGCAGCCGTCGCCAAAATTTCCAGCTCGCGGCGATAAACGCTTTCGACCAGATGTTCGCGCGTCGGAAAATGCCGATACAGCGTGCCGATGCCGACCCCTGCACGCCTGGCAATATCCTCCAGCGACGCCGCTGCGCCCTGCTCTGAAAATGCCAGCGCCGCGACTTCCATCAGCTTTTCCCGGTTTCGCCGGGCGTCTGCGCGCGTCTGAGGCGGTTGAACTGGAGGCGTTTGCTCCTTGGGCACGGAAAGGCCACTCCACGAAATAACGCTTGACGAATGATCGCAAGCCACTAAGTTAAACGGAGGCGCCTCCGTTTGCAGGTGCGCCACACGCTTCTTTAAATCAGATAGGAGGCGGATGTCATGCCGAAATCAACCATTGGCGCTGGTGAGCCTCTGACGACCGAAAAGTTCTTGAGGAACTTAACTGTCACTCGCTCATTCTGATGTCACAATGCGGGAGGCACTTATGACAGGATCGGCCGATAGCATCCGACAGAACGATAATGCTGCCGATTGGTTGCCTCGCAATGTCGATGCCTCAATTCTGGTGACACCGAAGAAAGCTTTTTCCACCGACAGTGCCTACGATGTCATGAGCTTTGCCATTGACAACATCAATGCAGGTTCACGGGTGGCGCTTTGCACGTTAGTGGAAATACGCGGTGGCTCGTCGCGTCCGCTTGGCGCGCATATGGCAGTCGCGCAGGACGGCAATTACTGTGGATATGTTTCTGGCGGATGTACGGAAGCGGCTGTCGCTGCAGAAGCCTTGCAGGCGATAGGAAGTGGACATGATCGTTTCGTCATGTTGGGCGAAGGATCGCCCTTCTTCGATATCGTTCTTCCCTGCGGAGGCGGCATCACGGTCGCCATTCATCTCGTTAAAAATGTTGAACCACTCTGTTCCATCACCAGGCTCTTGGATCGCCGGCGCGGCGCTTCTTTGCGCTATACGCCGGGTCTCGAGCAGATTTCACCCGGCTTCGAGGGTGCGCCAACCGGCTGGCATGGCGGTGTCTTTGTCACAGGCTACCGCCCGAAAGTGCGAGTGATTATTTCGGGACGCTCTCTCGAGGTCGAGACCGCCGCGAGCGTCGCGAGAGCCGCAGGATACGACGTTTTCATTCTTAAGGATGCCCCCCACACACCCGTCGATGCCACTGTGATCGATCCGGACACAGCTGTTGCACTTCTGGAGCACGACCTCGACCGCGAAGTGCCGATCCTTGCGGCCGCACTCCGCGCAAAACCTTTTTACATTGGTGCTCTCGGCAGTTCCCGAACCCATGAGAAACGGGTCGAGCGATTGCGCCGGAGTGGACACTCGGAGAAGGCAATCGCGCGGATCAAAGCGCCAATCGGCGTTTTCGGTCGCGCAAGGGATGCGCAGTCGCTGGCACTATCTGTCATCGCCGACATCGCCGCGTCGAGACAGGCCTACGTGACACAAAGCTAGAGCTACCGCCGGACCGACATATCCGACAGCAGCCACAGGCAGATAAACACCATGAGCTTCATAGGTGCGGCCAGAAACTTTCAGTGCGCACCTTCAGATGAGGGAGATGTCCAATGCGATTTAACATCAACGGAGCGCCAGTGGAGGTGGAGGCAGACATCCGCACTTCATTGCTTGATCTCATGCGCAACTATCTCGGATTTACCGGCACCAAGAAGGGCTGCGACCAAGGCGCATGCGGCGCATGTACGGTTCTGGTAGATGGCGAGCGTATCAATTCCTGTCTCGCGCTTGCCGTTCAGTACCAAGGCCGCAACATCACGACTGTGGAAGGCCTCGCGGCCAACGGCAACCTCCACCCGTTGCAAAAAGCTTTCATCGAACATGAAGGCTTCCAGTGTGGCTATTGCACGCCCGGGCAGCTCTGTTCCGCCGTGGGCATGGCAGGCGAAATCGAGCGAAACATCCCGAGCGTCGTCACCGCCGACCTTTCGGACGACAGCGTCATCATCAACGACACCGAGATCCGCGAACGCATGAGCGGGAATCTCTGTCGCTGCGGCGCCTATAACGGCATCGTTGAAGCCATTTCTGAAACGCTGGTCCAGCCGACCGCCACACAGACCGACGAGAGGGCACGGGCATGAATATCTTTTCCTATCATCAGGCGTCTGATGCTGCGTCCGCCATCACGCTTAAGCAGGCCGGGCCAACAACGAAATATCTGGGTGGCGGCACCAACCTTGTCGATCTCATGCGCGAGACGGTCGAAGAACCGGAGACACTGATCGATGTCACGCACCTGGCGAGCAGCATCGAACAGCGTGCCGATGGTAGTCTGATAATCGGAGCAGGCGTGAAGAACACCGCGCTTGCGGCCCATGGTGCGGTCAGGACCCAATTTCCGGTTCTCTCCCGCGCTATCCTCACAGGTGCAAGCGCGCAAATTCGAAATGTCGCCACCGTAGGAGGCAACATCCTGCAACGCACCCGGTGTCGGTATTTCTATGACAATGCCGCCCACTGTAACAAGCGCGAGCCCCTTTCAGGATGCGACGCGCTCAAGGGTTTCAACCGCTATCACGCCATCCTCGGCGCATCTGAAAGCTGCGTCGCCACCCATCCATCCGATATGTGCGTCGCAATGGTCGCGCTGGATGCCGTGGTTCATCTCCATGGCCCTGCAGGCAAGCGCAGCTTGCCCCTGCGTGATCTCCACCGTCTGCCCGGCGACACGCCCGAGATAGAAACCACACTTCACCCGGACGAACTCATCACAAGCGTTGAAATTCCCGCGCTGCCTTTCGCAAAAAAATCCACCTACAGGAAAGTCAGGGACAGAGCGAGCTACGCTTTCGCGCTCGTTTCCGTTGCGGCGGCGCTCGATCTGGATGGGGATGGTAATGTCAACGACGTAAGGCTGGCGCTCGGCGGCGTGGCTCACAAGCCGTGGCGTGCGATGAGGGCAGAAGCCCATCTTAAGGGCCAGAAGGCAGATGCCGAGCACTTCCAGGCTGCCGCCGAGGCCGAACTCGCCGAGGCCGTCGGCCTGCGAGACAATGCTTTCAAGATTGAACTAACAAAACGCACCATTGTCGCGGTTCTTGAAGAATTGAAGGGAGAAAAAGCATGAGCGCCGATACGCAGACGCTACCGGAGACAGGCAGACAAGGCCGCTGGCAACCTGCCGTCACAACCGATCCGCTGCTGCGCAAACATGGTTCCCTCGGGCAATCCGTATCGCGCATCGAAGGGCCCATGAAAGTCCAGGGCAAGACGCACTTTGCGGCAGAATTTCCCTACGATAACATGAGCTACGCGGCAATCGCTTTCAGCACCGTCGCCCGTGGGCGCATCACCGAGCTTAATGTCGGAGCCGCGGAGGCCGCACCCGGCGTCATTCTCGTCATGACCTATAAGAACGCACCACGGATGAGGGCGCCATCGCTGATGATGTCTTCTCCGACTGCGGCCGGAGCGAGCAATCTTCCTGTCATGCAAAATGACGAAATCCACTGGAACGGTCAGCCAATCGCGCTGATCCTCGCCGAAACACAGGAACAGGCGGATTACGCCGCATCGCTGATCGAGGCGACATACGAACTGCTGCCGGCGGTGACATCTTTCGATGAAGCGAAAAAAACGCCCCGCCAGCTTGAGAACCTGCTCGGCCAGCCGCCATACGTGGAAATCGGCGATGCGGAAACCGCCCTTGCCAATTCAGAGGTCAAGGTCGATCTCGTTTACAGAACCCCGCGCCACAATCACAATGCCATCGAGCTGCATGCGGCAACCGTTGTCTGGAATGACAGCGAACTACGCGTCCACGATGCCAGTCAGCTTCTCGATCTGACAACGGGTCAGCTTGCGGATATTTTTGGAATTGATGTCAGCAATGTGCACGTCACCTCGCCCTATGTCGGTGGCGGTTTCGGCGGCAAATGTCTATGGGATCATCAAATCCTCGCCTGCGCGGCGTCCAAACTTGCGAAGCGCCCCGTGCGCATCATGCTGTCTCGCGAAGGCGTCTTCCGGATCGTCGGCGGCCGCACGGTCACTGAGCAGCGCGTCGCATTGGGCGCCAGAGCCGACGGGACGCTCGATGCGCTGATCCACACCGGAACGGCGGCGATGACGTCACATAATTCCTGCCCGGAACAATTCACCTTCCCCGCCCGCCACCTCTATGCCGCCAGAACGTTCCGCATCGGTCAGAATGTTGCCGACATGGACATGCTGGCAAACACATTCATGCGCGCGCCGGGTGAGTCCGTTGGCACCTTCGCACTCGAATGTGCACTGGATGAACTGGCGGAAAAGCTGGGACTGGACCCGATCGAGCTGCGCCGGCGGATCGAGCCGGAAAAGGATCCGACGACCGGCAAGCCGTTCTCTTCGCGCTACCTCATTGAAGCCTACGACAGAGGCGCAGAAAAATTTGGCTGGGACAAAAGGAGCCGGACACCGCGCCAGAGACGTGAAGGCGAGTGGTTGATCGGCGTGGGATGCGCTACCGCAACCTACCCCTATCACCGGTTTCCCGGTGGCGCGGCCCGCATCAAGCTGACGGCGGAAGGTCACGTAACCGTTTCAACTGCCGTGCACGACATGGGAATGGGAACCGCAACAGCTCAGGTCCAGCATCTGGCAGCTCGACTGGGCTTGCCCCTTGATCACGTGACGTTCGAATATGGCGACAGCCGGTTGCCAAAAGGCGTGATCGCCGGAGGCTCGACCCAGACCGCCTCCATCGGCGGCGCGATTATTGCTGCAACTGAGGTCTTCGTGGAGGAACTCATCAAGCTTGCGGGCAACGACTCTCCGCTTGCCGGGCTGTCGCTTTCCGACGTTGAAACGCGTGATGGCGGGCTGTCGCACATCACCGACATTAGCCGGTTTGAAAGCTACCAATCGATCCTCCGAAGAGCCGGACGAGAAGAGCTCATCTGCGAGGCGGAAGGGCCTGCCCCAGCCGAAATGGAGGCCTTTTCCATGCATTCCTACGGCGCCCAGTTCTGCGAAGTTCGGGTCAGCGCCCTGACGGGTGAGACGCGTGTTTCGCGTTTCCTGGGTTCCTTTGATGCAGGTCAGATACTGAACCACAAAATGGCTACCAGCCAGTTCAAGGGCGGTATCATCATGGGTATCGGCCTTGCTCTAACAGAAGAAACCAACTTCGATGAGCGGACGGGCCGTATCATCAACGCCTCACTGGCGGATTACCACGTGCCGGTGCAAATGGACGTTCCGTCAATCGAAATCCTCTATACCGACAAGCCCGATCCACAGGCACCGATGGGCGCACGCGGCATCGGAGAGATCGGGATAACCGGGGTTGGCGCAGCCGTTGCAAACGCCGTTTACAACGCGACGGGTGTTCGGGTTCGCGATTTGCCCATTACCCTGGACAAGCTGATGATGGGTGCCGACTGACGCCGTTGACAGAGGAACGGTCAAACTCAAATCCAAAACCGTTCGTTCCTGGAACAGGATCGGAGATGTTGAGGTTCGGCATGGACCTCGACATCTCTTTGGTTGAAACCGTGACCGTGGTCCTTACCTCTCGAGAACGCCGCCGGCTGCAAGAACATCATCGGGCGTATCAACGTCGAGGCGGGCGGCGTCGCCGATATCCAAATCGATGACCGTTATTCCGGAGGTCTCCATGAGCTGACGCGCGCCGACATCGCCTTCCAGCCGCATGATGGCACCATGAAGTGACCTTGGAAGGATGACCGGATTGCCCCGATGGCCGCGCGACACCGCGCGAACGGCCGCTTTTGCAAATGCGAGGCGAAAAGCAGCGATCAGGGCGTTCAGATCACCAGCCGTGACACTTGGCATATCCGCCAGCATGACGATAACGCCGTCGATATCCCGCGCTGTGGCGGCTGAAAATCCCGCGATCAACGAGCTCGCCATCCCGGATGCATAATCCGGATTGTGGATGGAGGTAACCTCCAGACCCAGGAGTGTTGCTTCTATGTCTTCCCGCCTGTGACCCGTCACAACGATAACGGATTGCACATTTGCGGCGAGCGCTGTTTTAGCCACACGGCGCACCAGCGGCTCACCGTCAAATTCCGCAAGCAGCTTATGTCCGCCACCGTTGCCCATGCGGCTCGCTTTTCCGGCAGCCAATATCACCGCCGCGACGTTTGCCGGCGAGCGACCTTCCTTTTCGCAATCTCGCTCCGGCGGCTCTGCCATCCCTTCCATCGGTAATCCCACCGCTTAATCCAATACCGGACGCATAAACGATCTCTCGTAGCTCACGATGCTACGACTGCGCTTGTCCAACTCGTAGGCCGCAATGCACTCGGGATCAGACACCATCCTGATACGATAGTCTTCATAGGCAGCGAGACTTGGAAAGCTGAACAGAGCCAGTGCGATATTGTTGGCGCCCTCGCTCGGCAGAAAATATCCATGATGCGTCCCCCCCCATACGATTGACGATAGGGATCCAGAGCCGTGCATAATCCTCGAACTCCGAAAGCTTATGGGGGCAATGATGTATCTGAGGTAACAGGTAATCAACCAAGAAACTCCTTCTATAATCTGTCCGCGTTAGGCATACGCCCGTTTAGGTGCCATCATCTGCGATGAGCAAGCTGGAAATCGAGTTGCGGATCGCTCGGTGGAGCACTGCCCCCCCAAAGGCGTTCACAAGTCTACCGCACCCACTGCCGTTTTCACGGACACCGCATCTCAATCCAGAACAAACCCCATTTCAGCGACGATCACCAAAGCCTCTGCGGGTTCACCCGAACGTGATTTCTGTCACACTTCCCCGCCCTCAAAAGTCGCCTCCGCGTTCTACGACGATTCTCAGGGGCCGAGCGGCAGTAGTTCGAGCCAGCGCCGGGTCATTGGCAGCAGGCGAGCGCCGCCGCCAGCATGACGGTCGCCAGAATGGCTTCACCCGGCCGCACCGCGTACGTGGAGCCCGACAGCCATGCGAGAAGCTGGCCCAGGCGCGGGTCCTGCGCCGCCACCAGCACGGCCATGACGAAGCCGGAAACCGAACTGAGCGCGATGCCGAGGACCGCGAGCGTGCCCCGGTCTCGATCATTTGCAAGGCCCGCTCGAGCATGATTTTCGTACCTTTCCACGCCGGACATAAGAGCGCGGCAGCGAGGGCGGGGCCGATAGCCGCCCGCTCCACCGAACCAGCAGTCGGGTTGCAGGAGACGTTTTTCGTCAGTAGGTGCTTAACCGGGCAGACATACCGACAATAGATGGCGGCGTTCTTTCCCCGTAAAGAACCCTCGTCATAGACAGGATCGCGCATCCGCGCCTCGTTACAAGTGTCGAGATCTTTCTGGTTCGCTCGTATTCGGGCGGTGAGAGAATTGCTGCGGGTGAAGCGGTTGGAGACGGGTGGACGCTCCGGCCGCGTCCAATGTCGATAGCCCCCCCTTCAGGGAATGGGTGCGATTGTTCGGGTTCCTGCAAATCCCCCTGCCGGCCAAAGGCAACTGTTACGGGTGATACTCACGGTTGACAACGGACTGGCACTTTCTCATGCTGGTTAAAACAGGAGAAAGGGAACATCCATGAACATCCGCAAACGTTTTCTGTCGATCGGCGCAGTCGTTGGCGCACTTGCTCTCGGCGTCAGCTTGGCAGGTGCTCAGGCACCAATTTTTTTCCGGATTGGCACGGGCGGCACAGCTGGGACGTATTATCCGATTGGCGGGCTGATCGCCAATGCCATTTCGGGTGCTGGAGATAAGGGTGTCACTGGACTGGTGTCCACTGCAGTCGCCTCGAATGGATCGGTTGCCAATATCAATGCCATCCAGGGTGGCTCAATGGAGTCGGGCTTCACCCAGTCGGATGTCGCCTTTTGGGCACATAGCGGCACAGGTCTCTACGAAGGCAAAGGCAAGGTCGAGGATCTTCGACTGATTGCCACCCTCTATCCAGAAACAATTCATCTGGTCGCCCGGAAAGATGCCGGGATCAAATCGGTGGCGGACCTTAAGGGCAAGCGGGTT
>NZ_JAQKGP010000044.1:0-18841 GCF_027956525.1 Agrobacterium sp. ST15.13.013 | reverse complement strand
ACTTCAACGCGCTGGCACCAATGATGGTGGCGGCATAATCGAGGCGGAAATCCACTTAGAAAAACGCCCGAAACTGTTCAGACAAACCGAGCCACCTCTTTCACTCCTTCGCTGCGTCCCCGCGTAGCACGCACATCTCCGCGAAGATTGTCAAAATCGATCCTCCGATCACACCACTCCGCTTATCGAAACCGGATTATCCAATATGGAGTTGCCCCATAAAAACCGGACAGGATCAGATTTCTATTTGACGGTCTAAGAACTCGCGCGGTGAGCGGTATCCCAAAGCTTTATGCGGGTGAAGCGTGTTGTAGTGCTCGAACCACAATGGCAGTTGGGCGATGACTGTTTTAGCGTCCGGAATGGAATTGACCGAGACATAATCCCGCTTGAACGTCTTTACGAAGGCTTCGGCCATTCCGTTGGACTGAGGGCTGCGGACCGGGGTCGTACGAGGCTCCATCCCGATGTCCAGCAGCAACGATCTCGTGTCTGACGCAATAAAGCACGATCCATTGTCAGTCAGCCATTCGATAGGCTTAGGAAGGATATTGATGCGGCCGAAGCGGTTTTCGACGGCCGTGATGACAAGGTCCTGAACATCTTCGCTTTTGATGCCTTCAGTAGTGGCGACATGGGCAATTGCCTCGCGGTCACAGCAGTCGAGCGCAAAGGCAACGCGGACCTTTTCTTTGTTATCGCAGCCGATTTCGAAACCGTCCGAGCACCAACGCAAATTCGATTGAGCGACAGCGACACGACCATCGTGGCGACGGCTATCAATAGCT
Organism: Agrobacterium sp. ST15.13.013; assembly: GCF_027956525.1. Taxonomy (NCBI): domain Bacteria; kingdom Pseudomonadati; phylum Pseudomonadota; class Alphaproteobacteria; order Hyphomicrobiales; family Rhizobiaceae; genus Agrobacterium; species Agrobacterium sp. ST15.13.013. The sequence goes on along the minus strand of NZ_JAQKGP010000044.1, from coordinate 18,053 downwards.
GCTCCAGTGTGGCGTTCGAGAAGCAGGCCATGCACCTTCATCACCCGATAAACGCGTTTGACGTTCGGCCATGAGCGGCTTTCGTTACGGGCTTTACGGCGTAAGAGCGCGTGAACCCGGCGGTATCCATAGGTTGGCATCGCGGAGATGATCGCTTTGATTTCGTCGATGAGATCATCATCCGCGAACGGCGGCCGACCACGGGCTTTGGAAGGACGCTGTCTCACTCGCTCCGCCATGTTTGACCGGGCAACACCAAAAGTCTCGCACACAGCCGTCATCGGGAACTTCCCTTCGGCAATGACAGCGAGCGCAACAGGTGTTTTTTTGGGCCGGTAGCGATCTCAAGCGCCTCTTTGAGAATCTCGCCTTCCATCGTCTTCTTGCCGAGTAGACGCTGTAGTTCTTTGACCTGGTTCTGAAGGGCACGATATTCGGATGCTGGAACGACATCTTCCTCGGCAGCAGTTGCCGTCAGAGCTCCTTGGGTGGCAAGCTTACGCCAGGTGAACAACTGGTTGGGTTGAATGCCATAACGTCGAGCAACGATGCTCACGGTTGCGTCCGGCTCATATGTCTCCTGGATGATGGTAAGCTTCTCTGCCGTCGACCAGCGACGGCGGCGCTCAGGGCCGGACAGGACTTCTATCTTAGGACTGTGACTGGTCATAATGGGCACATTACCTCGCACACTTGTTAAGTGGGAGATCCTGTCCGGATATTTATGGGGCCATTACAAAACCGGATTATCCAATATTTGATGTTGCGAGCCACTATCATTGTGCCCGGATAATTCGCGCCTCCAAATCGTGAACCGCGCGAGCAGCTTCGAAAAAGAGGAAAAACCTTTGGCGCGAGTTCTCGTCCTGTTTGCGCATCCAGCGCAACGGTCGACCAGTATCAATCTATCTATGGCGAGGCGCGCCCAGCAGGTTGCGGGGGTCACCTTTGTCGATATCTACGCCGAATACCCTCGGTTCGACATAGACGTCGAACGTGAGCAGAAGCGGTTAATCGATCACGACGTGATCGTGTTCCAGTTCCCGCTCTTTTGGTACTCGACGCCCGCTCTTCTGAAGCAATGGCAGGATCTGGTTCTCGAGTACGGCTTTGCTCACGGGCCACACGGGAAAAAACTTGCCGGAAAGCTGGCGATCGCTTGCATAACCACGGGAGGCAGCGTTCGAGACTATTCGTATGAGGGCGGAAACAAGCATCCGTTTTCTATGTTTATCCTGCCGCTACGACAGACGATTGAACTGTGCGGAATGACCTTTCTTCCGCCATTCGTGCTGCATGCGGCCAACCATGTCGATTCCCCCTCCGCGAAAATTCATGTCGAGTTCTATCCAATGCTCCTGGAGGGTCTGCGTGACTCGTCGTTGGACATCGGCGCGCTTGGGCGACGGGACGAGGTTACGGCCGGCGATCTTGCAGAGTTCGTTGACCGTCGGGAGATAAGCTGATGTCCGGCTTGCTTTTGCCTGCTTTTGCCTATCTGGCCTCCTCGGTCTTTGCCGTCATCGTCTCCCGCAGGCTCGGTCTCGGTTCCGTTGTTGGATACATTGTTGCCGGCGCTTTGATGAGTCCGGTTTTGCAGCTTTCGGAAGCCAACGCCGGCTATCTTGAAGAGCTCTCGGAATTGGGCATCGTGATGATGCTCTTCTTGATTGGCCTCGAAATCGATCCCAAGATGGTCTGGCGCTTGCGTGCAAAGCTCGTTGGATTGGGTGGTTTGCAGGTCGTCTTGACGGTCGCGGTGGTCACCGTCCTCGGCATCTCCCTTCATATCGAATGGCAGCAGGCGGTTCTGTTTGGCTTTGTAGCGGCTCTTTCATCGACGGCGATCGTATTGCAGACCCTTGAGGAAAGAGGGATGCTGGATTCGGACGGAGGCCAGGCGAGTTTTGCCGTTCTCCTATTCCAGGACCTGGCGGTCATCCCGATGCTCGCGTGCCTTCCACTGATGGCCTCCCGCGATCATGTGTCTGGGGCCGGTCACGGAGCTGGCTGGCTTTCCGCTCTTCCAGGGTGGGCGGCGGCACTTCTTACGCTGGGTGCGGTGGCGGCGGTAGTTGTCGGCGGTCACTATCTCTCACGTCCAATCATGCGCGCGATCGCTAGAGACCGACTTCGCGATATCTTCACGGCGTTCGCACTTTTGGTGGTCGTAGCGATTGCCCTGCTGATGTCATTAGTTGGATTGTCTCCGGCGCTCGGCGCTTTTCTCGGCGGGCTTGTTCTTGCGAATAGCGAATTCAAGCACGAACTTCAAAACGATATCGAGCCTTTCAAAGGTCTGCTTCTCGGCCTGTTTTTTATGACGATAGGCGCGAAGATCGACCTTTCCGTAATGGTGGCCAACTGGGACGCCGTGTTTGAAGCAACTGCGGTGCTCGTGATCATCAAATTCGCGATCCTTTTTCCGCTCGGTCGTCTCTTCAGATTGCGGGATGCTGCCGGATGGCTCTTCGCACTGGGGTTGGCACAGGCGGGCGAATTCGGGTTTGTACTACTCTCGCTCGGCGAAAGCACGGGGCTGATAACCGAAACCTCGGCATCCGTCGGGGTGCTTGTCATAGCATTGGGAATGATAATCACGCCTGGGCTTTTCATGCTCTTTGACCATATCGCCGAAAGGATTGAGAGAAGAAAAACACCGTCAAAAGAGCCCGAGAGGCCAGGCAGCGGAAAGGTCATCATCGCGGGCCTAGGCCGTTTTGGCCAGATCGTGAATCGCATGTTGCTGGCCAACGGTTTCGTGCCCGTTGTCCTGGATTACCGTGCGGACGTTGTCGATGACCTTCGCAAATTCGGAGTGAAATCATATTTTGGCGATGCGGGGCGTCCTGATCTACTTCATTCGGCTGGCGTCGCCAAGGCGGACCTGCTTGTGGTTGCGATCGACGACCCCGACCGCACGATACATATTATCGAGGCGGCCCGCCGAGCGAACCCTGGGATCACAATTATCGCTCGGGCGTATGATCGGTTACATCATTACCAGGTTGTTGACGCGGGCGCGGATCACGTTGTCCGCGAGCTTTTCGGAAGCTCGGTGGAGGCAGGGGGCCTCGCGCTCAGGACAATGGGCATGCATCCCTACGAGGTTGAGAAGAGAAAGAGCGTGTTCGTCCATCAGGATCTCGAGGGCCTTGCCCAAATGGGGACGCTGCTCGACGAAACGACGCGAGTGTCCGACAACGAGCTGTTTGTCGCGGGCTTCAATGATATCGGGCGCGTTATCCAGGAGGCGATGCTCGGACGGCGCGAAAAATACGATGAACTTGTCCAGCGTGGTTGGAGCCCGCCGGAATTGGAAAGCAGCTTCGCCGCGCAACAGACTGAAATAGACGAACGAGCCTTAGGAGCCGGACAATGAGATATTCCATGAAAATTCTGTTGGGTCTGGTCTCCCTGGCAGTGGTGGGGGCAGTTGGGGCTGGGCTGTTCTTTTTCTATCCCCATTCACTTCCCGAGGTGGCTGCGAGCGCAAAACAGCCATCTGGGCAGGAACTTATCGCACGCGGCGAATATCTAACGATCGCTGGCGACTGTGCCGCTTGTCACAGCACGAAAGGTGGCAAACCATTCGCTGGAGGGCTGCCGTTCAAACTTCCATTCGGAACTATCTATTCGTCCAACATCACTCCGGACAAGGAACACGGTATCGGCGCGTGGAACGATGCGGAATTCGTCCGTGCGGTGAGATCGGGCGTTGGCAAGCATGGCGAGAACCTGTATCCGGCGTTTCCCTATGCATCCTACGCCCTGCTTTCGACCGACGATATCCTCGCCATTCGCGCCTATCTAAACACCGTCACGGCGGTCTCGGAGCCTGCGCCTGAGAACACGCTCGAATTTCCGTTCAACCAGCGCTGGCTGATGCGCGGTTGGAACCTCCTGTTCCTGCCCTCGCATCCCTTCGAAAAGGATCCTACGAGGGATGAACGGTGGAACCGCGGCGCCTACCTCGTCGAGGGCCTGGCGCACTGCGGAGAGTGTCACACTCCTCGCGGTCTCATGTTCCAGAGAAAGCAAGGGCAAGCCCTGTCGGGTGGCGAGGTAGACGGATGGAAGGCGTGGAACATTACAAGCGATCCCGAGACCGGCGTCGGTAACTGGAGCGAGGAGGATCTGAAGACGTTCCTCGCAACTGGGCATGCGAAAGGCCACGGCCCTGCCGGCGGCGCGATGCGGGAAGCGATTGACCTTTCATTCAGCAAACTCCCGTCGTCGGATATCGACGCAATTGTTTCCTATCTCCGAACGGTTCCGGCCGTAAAAACCGATTCCGAAACGAGAGTAGTTCCATCCGGGCAAGATGCGTCTGCAGTGCCGCCGGGAGAACTCGGCGCTCGGATCTTCGCAGGCGCTTGTTCGAGCTGCCATGGAAAGGACGGCGGCGGGCTCGTAAACGACCGAGCATCAATTCAGGGTTCGCACGCTGTGAACGATCCCGAGGGCAGCAACTTGGTGAGGGTGATCCTTCAGGGCTCTTCAAATGAGGCGCGCCTACCAGGCCAGACGATGCCAGCCTTCCATGCGATCTATTCCGACGAGGAAGTCGCTGCCCTCGCCAACTACGTGATCGGGCGGCTAAGCGGAAAGAGCGGCAACGTAACGGCGAAGGATGTGGCAGCGGCGAGGGAGTGAAATCTTTCGCCGCACCAGGCCTGTGACATCGCGCGTAATGTTACGCCCGGGTTCGGCCGCTCAAAACCGGGAGCAAGAGCGGCCGTACAGTCGGCAGCAGCCGGTCTCATTTATCGAAGACGGCTTGCACGCGATCAGGCCGTACCTTTTACAATATTATTGTAAGTGGAAAAACCTTATCCACCGGCTTGCCCTTGGTGCCACAGTGCAGAGCAGTTTTCCAGCATCAGCCAATCCTTACGCTTTGGTAGGTGGCGGCCGGATTTGCGGAAGGGAGCTTTTCCGCACCTTTTCCGTGGCGGTTTGAACGCAGGTAGCAAAAGATTGCGGTTCAATAGAGCCGTTGTCGATAGGCGACAGCAACTCAGTTGCTAAATCTGGCAATCAAGGACAGCCCACCGCCTGAACTCGTTTGGCGGAATTCAATTGGTAGGCATTGTCCGGAAGAGCCTTGGACTCAAGGGGCTTTTCGGTGCGGCTGTCATCAGGGCGACCACGACCAATCCGGCAACTGCAAACCAGAATGCTGCGAAGAAGCTGTCGCTATACGCGAGGACGGTGGCTTGAGTTCGAGCCGAAGCCGAAACCGTTGAGAGCGCTTTGGCGGTTCCGTTGCCCGTGCGATCGAGCAGATGGCTCAATCCCGACAACTGGTAACGCAGAAGAGGAGAGCCATCTGTCAGGTGTATTCCGAGGGCGTTGGAATGAAATTGCTCTCGGAATCGTAGAAGTGTCGCGATGAAGCTCGAGGCGAGTTCCGCGCTACCCAATCGACAGACCTGAATGTACGCGGACGTAGCCGTTGAAGTCTTCGGGTCCGAATTGCCGACGAGGAAGACGAACGAGGCAAAATACGTCATCGCTTGTCCTGCCGTGCTGAGCAACAAGATCGGTCTAAAGCTCTCCGGAAACCATTGCGACGTTACCTCCGTGCCCATCATTGCAGCGACTCCCGTGATGGACATACCGATGATGAGTACGATGCGAGCATCAATGAAGTAGAGAGCAACTCCAGCGATCGCAACAAGGAAAAACGACGGGATCACGGCGTACCAAATGAACAGATCTCCGATCTGGTATGGTCGGAGGGCGGTGACTGTTTGCATCATCCCAGGGATCAGACTGCTAGCCGTAGCGCTTGCAAATGTAAAAATGGTGACCGCGGCAAGCCCCAGTGACACGTTGCGTATGCGCAGGACACTGACGTGCGCCCAAGGTTGGGCGACAACAGCCTCGTTGACCAGGAAGACGAAGAACAGAAAGCCACCTGCGATCATAGCGCTGACAATTGTTCCGGATTCCAGCCAGTCCAACCTGTTTCCCTGGTCCAGCCCGACGTAGAGAAACGCCATGGAAGCACCAAGCAAGAGCATCCCACCCCAATCGGCTTTCCGGAGTCGTTTCCGATCGATTGGTTCCTTCGGCGCGCCCAATACAAGGAAAACGCCGATAAGTGGCGCGAGCAGGACATCTTGCCAGTAGAGCCACTGCCATCCCAAATCCTCGCCGTAGTAACCGACCAGAACGAATCCGAGGCCCTGAGAGAGCGGAATTCGCAGAGTATAGATCGCGAGGCCGATCAGCCAGTGCTTGGGCTGGAGGTTTCGAAAGACGATCATCAGTGTCGCTGGAATAAAAACACCGAGAAGAAGCGCCCTCACCATGTGCGCGATTATGAGCAGCGTATGATCGTGAATCACAGGAATGCCCAAAGAAAAAAGGGAATACACGACGCTGGAGGGGACCATGATCCTGCGCACGCCGTATACCGTGATCAGCCAGGCCACAGCCGGCGCGATCAATATCTGGGGTGCGTTTGCCGCCGTGTAAAACCAGGAACCTTCATCGAAGCCCATGCCGAAGGCTCCGCGTAGGTCGGGAAGCCCCACCGTAAAAACGCGGGTATCGAAACCCACAACGAAAGAAGCGAGTAGTAGTGCAGCGACTATGAAGACAGGACGTTTCGTCGCGGCCGGCTGCGGGACGGACTTGTCCACTAGTTCCGTCACTGGTGTTGTCCCCGCGTGTCGACGGTCACAGTCGCCGACAGACCTGGGCTCAGTCTGTCGCGTAAGGGCTGCCCGTCGTCGATCGCGATCCTGACCGGGATACGCTGCACCACCTTAGTGTAGTTTCCGGTCGCGTTGTCCGGCGGGAGCAATGCAAAGGTCGATCCGCTGGCTGGTGACATTCTCTCGACCCTGCCCCGCAAGAGGGTGCCTGGATATGTGTCGAGTTTCACCTCGGCAGCCTGTCCGATGCGCATATTCGCCAGCTGTGTTTCCTTGAAGTTTGCGGTTACGTACACTTCGTTCGGAACGATCGGGACTACGTTGCCGCCAACGCTCAAATAGTCGCCGACATGCACGGACTTTTTGCCTACGGTTCCGTCAAAGGGTGCATAGATACGCGTGAATTCGCGATGAAGCTCGGCTGTCGCAAGGGAGGCCGATTGTGCTGCGATCTGTGCGTCCAGAAGGCTTTCCTGCCCCCGCAGAACTTCCAGCTGAGCTCTCTGCTGCTCGATAGCAGCAGTCGTCGACTCCGCGGATGCATGCGCCTGAAGGTAGGCTGCGTGGGACTGTTGAAGCCGTTGTTCCGTACTCGCCTGACCAAGGTTCTGTTGCCGCTCGTATTCGAGCCTCGTCTGTTCGACGGACGCAAGTGCGGAATCATGTTGGGCCGTTGCAGCGATGATTGCCGCTCGCTGCAACGCTTCCTGGTTCGTGAGATTCGCACGCGATGATTTGGCGGCGGAAACATTCGCCGAGGCGAGCGACGCAGTCGCGTCATACTCCCTTGGATCGATCTCGGCGATGAGATCGCCTTTTCGGACGCGTTGATAGTCGGCTACATGAGCCGAGACGAGGTTGCCGGATACCCTCGCACTGAGAAAGCTGACGTCTGCGCCGATCGCGGCGTCGTTCGTGGTCTGGTATGCGGCGCTGGAAGTCCACTCGTTCCAACTTCCCCCAGCGTAAAACACTCCGGCCAATGCAATCCCGACGGCGATGACGGGGAGCAGCACTCTCCCCATCACGCTCGGCCATTCTGGCCTTCCGCTTTCGATGGGCGATGCGCTGCGAACATCAGACGTTATCGTTGCGATTTGATCGGTCATGGAGGTTGCGTTCATCGGAGTGATCGGAGCTTCGTTTTATTGACGGCAACCTACCCGCCGCCTTGATGGCAATTACAGCCATCGCTGGACGGCTGCTGCACTTCGTGAAACCCTCTGCTGGCACTGCGCGCGCCCGGGCCGCGCGATAGTCCCATATTTTACGCAGCAGCTATGCCGTTCAGCGTTTCGTAGTCTGGATCCGAGAGCCTGATGTCACGCGAGGCGACGTTTTCCTCAAGGTGATGCACATTGGATGTTCCGGGGATGGGAAGAATGACAGGACTCCGCCTGAGCATCCAGGCAAGCGCAATTTGCGTGGGAGACGCGTTATACGCATGCGCGATTTCATCAAGGACGGACCCCCTGCGCGTCAACTCACCCGATCCGAGCGGATACCAAGGGATGAACCCGATGCCATTCTGCTCGCAGTATTCGAGCACATCCTCGCTTTCGCGATCGATAAGGTTGTAGCGGTTCTGCACCGTCGCAACCTTGAAATACTTCGAAGCTTGCTTGATCTGATCAACCGAGACTTCGCTCAGGCCCGCGTTCTCGATGGTGCCGGCGTCAATCAGCTTTTTGATGGTATCGAACTGTTCCGATGCGGGAACGCGCGCATCGATCCGATGCAATTGCCAGAGACCGATGCGCTCCACTCCGAGCCTCTTCAAGCTTCCGTGCGCTTGCGCTACCAAGTATTCCGGGCGTCCGTTTTGACCCCACTGGCCGGGGCCGCTGCGAGTAAGGCCCGCCTTCGTGGCGACCAACATTCCCGGATACGGATGCAACGCTTCCTTCACAAGTTCTTCGGAAACGTTGGGACCGTAGGAGTCGGCGGTATCCACGAAATTGACACCGAGCTCCGGAAGCCGCCGCAGCGTGTCCAGGACGCCGACGCGATCCATGGGAGGTCCCCACACGCCTGGGCCCGCGATCCGCATAGCACCGTAGCCCAGCCGGTTAATTTCGTAGTTCCCGATCTTGAATATCCCGTGATCGGCAGTTGGAATCGTGGACACGCTGGCCTCCTTGATGTTCGGCAATCTGTGGCCGCCATGACACGGCGACAACGAACTCTATGATCAGATTATTGCGCCTGCAGATTTGTGAATTGTACGATCGCGCTCACTCGTGACTGGCGGCGTGGACGCGTTTTTACGGCCGCATTCTGTCTGCTGTGGAAATGCCTCTGCCCGAGATTGCCTCAACGGGGCTGGGGCGTTTCTAATTCAGTCTCGAGCAAATGGCCCTATTGGCGGTGGCCGATCAGAGCATCGCTGGGTGTTGCTGCGCGAGCAGCATATGTGTCCGCCTTAACCTGATGACGGGCGATATCGATGGCGGCGTACATGACGACCGACACGATGCTCAAGCCGTACAGACCGGCGACGATAAAGAATTCGAAGTTCTCTCGGGATTTTTTAAATCGCATGGAGCACCTTCGGGCGACTGGGCGCGATGCGAGACGCCGGGCACGGGAGCGGTCAAGTGACAACGCCCATACATGGGCACACGTTGGTGTTTGGGCGGCGGACGCATCTCGTCCGCCGGGGATGACAGTAGGCTGAAACATCAACCCTTGATGAAGGCCAAGAGGTCGGGGTTGATAACGTTGGCATGCGTCGTCAGCATTCCGTGCGGATAACCGGGGTAGACCTTGAGGGTGCCATTCTTGAGGAGCTTGACCGAGAGCTTGGCGGAGTCGTCGATCGGAACGATCTGGTCGTCGTCGCCATGCATGACAAGCGTCGGCACGGTGATCTTTTTCAGGTCCTCGGTCTGATCCGTCTCGGAGAAGGCCTTGATGCCGTCATAGTGAGCCTTGGCTCCGCCCATCATTCCCTGACGCCACCAGTTCTGGATCGCTCCCTGCAATACGGTCGCGCCGTCACGGTTGAAGCCGTAGAACGGGCCGGTCGGCAGATCGAGGAAGAACTGGGCGCGGTTCGCTGCCAGCGCGTTGCGCAATCCATCGAAGACTTCGATCGGCAAACCACCGGGATTAGAAGCGGTCTTGAGCATTAATGGCGGGATGGCGCTCACCAGAACGGCTTTGGCGACACGGCCCTGAGGCTCGCCGTATTTCGCGACATATCGTGCCACCTCGCCACCGCCCGTCGAGTGACCGATATGGACGGCGTTCTTGAGATCGAGGTGCTGGTACACCGCGTCGGCGTCAGCCGCGTAGTGGTCGATGTCATGGCCATCGGCGACCTGGCTCGAGCGACCGTGACCACGACGGTCGTGGGCAATCACACGATAGCCATGCGCCAGGAAGAACAGCATCTGGGCATCCCAGTCGTCGGACGAGAGCGGCCAGCCGTGGTGGAAAGCGATCGGTTGGGCGTCCTTGGGACCCCAGTCCTTATAGTAGATATTCACGCCGTCTTTGGTTTTTACGAAACCATCGGTCATCGAAACTTCTCCGTTGTGGGTGGTTTGGGATTGCTTCTGTGCTGCAAGGCCGGGTGCCGCCATTACAAGCGACGCGGCCACGCCCGCCATGAGGGTCTGTCTACGGGAAAGGGCCAGGTTAAAATCGTTTGTCACCGGAGACTCCATCTCGGTCAGAGTTGATGGAGTGAAAATAGGGGCACCGGACACGGCGATATTGTCATATCCCGTCGCATAGAGCTTTCATTGCGCATGGCTGATTTCAGAGAAACCGTTGCGAACGAGAAGTTCGAACTCCCAACGAAGAAACACGTACTAAAGAGCAACGCGAACGGTACGTCCCCTTAGCTCGCCGCCAGCAACGACATCGCAATCGAGTAAAAGTTTTCAAGCGGGTTATTGGCGTTGCTAACCTTCATCCTCAATACCGCTCCCTCGTAGGCATCTATCAAGAATCGGGCGAATTTAGCCGGTTCAAGGTCGCTCTTAATTTCTCCGCCGGTTTGGCCTTCCCGAATGGTTTCGGAAAGCAAATCAATCCAATCCGTCAGCGATGCGTTCAGGGTTTCGCGAAGCAATGGAATGCTATCGGACGTTTCCGCGGTAAGATTGACGATCAGGCAACCCCGATTGTGCTGCGCCTTTTCGTGGCTTTCCAACAGGTGACGGAAGTGGTGCGCGATCCGGTTCAAGGGAGTGGCGCCAGAATCCTTCAGAATGTCACGACGTGTCGAGGCGACGTAGTTCGCGACAACCTCGACTGCAAAAGCTTCCTTTGTCTTAAAGTGATTGTAGAAACTGCCTTTGGGGACACCCGCCTGATCAACGATTTCCTGTACGCTGCAAGCTGAGTAGCCCAGTTCACGGAAACGATCTGCCCCAGCGTTGACGAGCCTCTCCTTCGTCGTTGGACGCATTTGTGTCTCCTTTCCCTGATCAATAGGGATCATTGGCATAAACTACAGCGTTTGGGGGGTGAAATGTCGGCGCTGATGGCTGGTACGATCCGCTGCCTTCTTAAGATTCAAAAATCTTACGACCTCAATGACTGCATTCAAGCTGCCGGCCTCTCGTCAATGTCGCCAGCACATTGGTGGCCGCCTGCCAATTTGACGAAGCCCTCGAGCCAGCAGGAACAGACGCTACACAGGCGGCATCGGATACGCAAACACAGAAAATACGCGCGGATTGTTTAAAAGTGCTCGATTGTACAATATCACCTAGCGGTGGCCTGTTCGCTTGATGTCTGGTTCACGACGAGGCCTCGAAATGAAAATTGGTTCAGTTAAAATCACACGGATAGAGGAATATCGCGGGCCGGCTTTCATGCCACGGGACTTGCTCCCGGATTGGTCTGCAGAAGCGGTGGCTCCGCACCTCGATTGGCTCGAGCCGCGTTATCTTGACCGGGGAACCGGAAGGTTGGTGATGTCATGCCACAGCTGGCTCGTAGAGACGGAGCATCACAAAATTCTCATCGACACCTGCACGGGCAACCATAAGCAGCGGCCAGGTGGAGCTCCCTTGTTCGACATGCTGGACACCCCTTACATGGAACGGTTTGCGTCGACCGGGGTCCGCCCGGAAGAAATCGACTACGTCCTCTGTACTCACCTACATGCCGACCACGTCGGATGGAACACCCGCCTTTCAAGCGGGCGCTGGGTCCCGACGTTCCCGAACGCAAAATACGTGATGTCGAAGACCGACTACGCTGCCCTCTCAACGGAGGGCAGCGGTTCGTTCGCAGCCTGGGGTTCTCTACTGTATCAAGACAGCATCCTTCCGATCGTAGAAAGTCGCCAGGAGCTGCTTGTCGACGGCGGTTTTCAGATCGGGGACAACCTTTTTGCCGAAGATTCGCCCGGTCATTCCCCTGGCCATCTTCTTTTCGCCCTCCGCGATGATGATCAGGAAGGGCTCTTCAGCGGTGACATTTTTCATCATCCGATTCAGGTCTATTACCCTGAATGGAGCAGCGCGTTCTGCTTCGATGCCGACCAGGCCACGAATACACGTAAATGTGTCCTTGAGCGTGCCTCTGACAGGGGGAGTGTTTTGTTGCCCGCGCACTTTGCAGGACGCGGCGCATGTTGCGTTTCCCGCGGCGCCAAGGATTTTGTATGCATCGGTCTTGACGAGGGTACCTATGCATAACTCGCTCGCTTAGATCCTCATTCGGAAATGCCAGCTGTTATAAGGCGAGCAAGCGCTCTGCGGTTTGAAGCTCTATTCTGGGCGGTGCCTCCGGGAACGCTTTCAGCGCTGCCTCTATCATCCTCTTCGAAGTCGACCGTTCGTCATCCTGCAACCATTCAGCGTTGCTGTTGGCGGCTCTAAGTTGCCAGAGCGGTGACTTCTGTATGATCGCGCCAGCGAACGCTTGGGAATATAGGTCGCGTGCCATTGCGGGATCGCTGTGACGGACGATATCGCCCTTTATCCTGAGGAGTTCCGGACGGCACCAGCCGGCATCCCCGGCGAGCGCCCAATCCACCAGATACGCTCCGCAGCGCTCTCCTGCAAGCGTTATCACCGTCTCGAGCCGGGACCCGTTGGTGTCTCCAATGAATGCGGTTTCGAACTGCCTTGTCGTGGCGTTTGATTCCGGGAGCAGCAGCTCGAAGGCATCTGCCCAAAGCTGCGACCTGAACATCGAGTGTTTCGTCGACAGTTCTCGAAGAAGTGCGAGATGGTGTCGCGCAACCTGAAATTCACCCAGACCGAAATACACAGGAAACGCAGAAACATATATCGCAAGGCAAATTGATATGGCATCGTCCAGGTTCAGAGCCTCGGCGATGGCTTCGTCCGCGAGAGCAATCGCGCGCTGCGAGAATCCCTGGATCCAGGAAGTTTTGGCCATCAACATCAGTGCGACCGTTTTTTGATCGAATCCCGCACCGCTCGTAAGCGTGCGGCCGATCGGCCCGCGGGTGGCTTCGACGGCAAGAGTGCAAAGCTGTTGGGTCTTCTCATGCTGCCCGAGGAAGTGGGTGTTCATGGCAAGAATTCTGCTGCTGGCGCCATGCGCGAGCTTGCCGAACTTGGACTCCAGCTGAAGCGCGATCTCAGCCGCCTCCGCATATCTTCCCTGGGTTGTTATGATTGCGCATCTTCCACTGTGAGCCCTGACGATCTCGACGTGGTCGCCGATCGTCTCCGCGATCTCAGCCGCCTTTTCGAATTCTCGCAGCGCTTGTTGGTCTGCACGTAACCCTCTCACATGGAAGAGCACGAGGCCCAGCGTCGAACGAAGCTGAGTCTCGATCAGAGGGTCAACGTTGGCGGTCGTTTCCATCAGTGCCATAGCCCGCTCGACGACCTTCAGTTGCTCGTTCATCAAGCCCAGTTGTGTCCAGAGGATATGAGACGCGGCCGTGATCTCGAAGCACAACTTCCGCTGACCTGTGTCGAAACACCAGTCAAGCGCGGCGCGAATATCGTTAATGAGGTCGCCGTGCGCTTGGAGCCACTCGAACTTCTCGAGATTTCGCCATCCAGCTTTCGCGTGTTCCAATTCCGCGCCGACCCAACGAGCATGTGACAGGCCGCACGCTTCCGCGAATTCGCCGCTGTTAAGCTGCCTACGAGCGAAGGCGCGGGTCATTTCCAATAGACGAAGGCGCCCGTCGCCGCGGGATGTCGATACGAGCGACTTCGACCGCAGGGCGGAAAGCGCGTCCGAGAACGTCTCTCTATCGAGAAAATCCCTGGCTATCGACCAAGCCGCATCGCCTGTAAACGGTCCTGCGAAGACCGAAAGGCAGTTGAGTAGAAGTCGCTCCTCAGTTGTGAGTAGATTGTAGCTCCACTCGATTGTCGCCCTCAGAGTCTGCTGTCGGGGAGGGGCCGTTCTGCGGCCGCGCCAGAGGGTGTTGATCGGATCACTGAGGGAAGAGGCTGTGTTTTGAAGGCCAAGCCCTGCCACACGTGATGCCGCTAGTTCAATCGCCAGCGGGATTCCGTCTAGTCTGCGGACAATATCGGCGGCAATCGAAATGTCTTTCATTTCGGTAAGCCCGTTCTGGCCTGTGGCGAAAATCAAACGTTCGTTGAAGAGTTCCAGTGCGGAAAAGTCGTGACAGGCCGAGGGCAGATCGTCTTTCTTCGGAACCTCCAGACTAGGCAGGAGCCGGACCTTCTCCGAAGCGATCCTCAAGGGCTCCCGGCTTGTAGCGATTACAGAGGTGGAGGGTGTCAGTTGAAGAAGCCTGTCGATGACGTCGGCGCAGCTGTCGATCAGGTGTTCGCAATTGTCAAACACCAGGACGGTACGCGAATTCCCCAACGCTTGAACGATGCCAGGCATGGGGTCCGACGAGAAGACGCTTAGGCCAAGCGACGACGCCAGGTGCGAGACTATCAATTCCCCGTTGGAGAGGGTCGCGAGGTCGAGAAAGACGACGCTCTTGTTCTCAGTGGCGAGGGAGCGGGCAATTTCGATTGCTGCCGAGGTCTTTCCGATGCCTCCTGGCCCCGTGATCGTCATCAGCCGCATCGAGCGCATCAATTCCACACTGTGTGCGATGAACTCGTCCCGTCCGATCAAACGCACGACCGTTGCCGGCAGGCCATAGCGTGTCGTAGGCGCTGTGCTGGCAGAGGAATCATCGGTGATCGTGGAAACTGGCTTGGCAAACTTGTATCCAAGTCCCGGTATGCTTTCGATACAGAGCGTTTGCTCACCATCGTAGATGGCCTTGCGAAGTGCCACCATATGGACGCGCAACGAAGCCTCGTCGACATAGGTGCTCGGCCATACGGTCCTGATGATTTCTTCTTTCGTGACGACTGTTCCGGCCTTCTCGAGCAGACACGTCAGCACATCGAAAGCTCTCGCGCCGATGCGTATAGCTGCCTCGCCCTTGCTCAACCGGCGCTGGCCAGGATCCAGTTCGAATTCGCCAAACCGATAGATAGTCACATTCACCTCGGGATGGAACGTCGGGGCAGGTACCAACGTTCGCACGATATCAATTAGTAAAATACCTCAGCAAGACTGCTGGAACCTAAACAGTTCCGACAGCACCGAAAATAAGGCTGCATCATTCGCCTACGCAACTATCCATGGGTATAGTTCAACGCACTTTGACTCGTGGTGTTGTCAGTGTGGACGTCGGACGCATCGGGTTTGTCGAAGGATTCAAATATGACCGGTCACGTTTTGAGGTGCAAGGCAAGTGCTTGGCCGCATATGTTGAGCAACTGAATCTGGACCGGGCTGCGCACTTCACCTCACGGCTGTTGCTTATCCCATATGGCGTAAATGTAAGCGCGAATTTCTGTGCACCTTCTGAAGCACAGTGCTCTGATGCATGAAGTGTCCACCAAAAACAGGTGGGCACCAAATCATGGACGATACTCCTAAACTGCAGGTGCGGCTTGTTGGCCGCGACGGTCGCCGTCGATATGACCCTGCCTCCCGAGATCGGCTTGTCGCAGCGTGTTTAGAGCCCGGCGTTTCGGTTTCGCGTCTAGCTCTGGAGCACGGCGTCAACGCCAATCTCGTTCGCAAGTGGGTAAAGAGAGCCAAAGAAGCTAGTGCTTTACCAGCGGTATCTACGTTCGTTCCGGTTCAGATAGCTACGGATATGCAGTCTTCTTCTGCCAGCGGTCCACCGACGAATGTGGAGCCGGTCGGCAAGCGATCTCATGCATCCAAGCTGAGCGCGGTGCTGCCGAACGGGATCAGCCTGACGCTGGATTGCAGCGATGTCGATGGTCTGGCGGCAATCATAGGAGCGTTGAGCCATGTTCAGACTGGGCGCTGATCTGAAGGTCTACCTCCATCGGGAACCCATCGACTTCCGCGCGGGCATCAACAGCCTCGCGGTCCTTGTGCAAGAGGTGATGGAGCTGGACCCGTTTGCTCCATCGGTGTTTGCCTTCTGCAATCGCAGGCGTGACCGGGTGAAGCTCTTGTTCTTTGATCGGTCCGGGTTTGTTATGGTCCTGAAGAAGCTAACGGAAGATCGGTTCAGGTGGCCCCGCCGGGAAACTGCGGTGGTGACGCTGACGACAGAGCAACTCCACTGGATCCTCGATGGCATCGATATCGATGCGATGGTCCGCCATCCCGTGCGGCTATAGCGCGGCGATCAGGATGAGACGCTTGCGACAATCTGGATGAGATTCTTAGGTCGCGGTCGGGATCAAATTATCATGCTGATTGCCGCTGACAAGTTCTTCGTCGTTTTCTGATTGCCGCTCCGCGACAGACAGCGTTGAGGTCCTGATTGTCGCAAACGAGGCCGGTCGGCCGCGTTGGCGTTTTTCCTCAAGTGCAGTTCTGCGGCGATAGCTTTCGACGTTCATCTCGAAGATCGTGGCATGGTGGACGAGCCGGTCGACTGCTGCGAGTGTCATGGCCGGATCGGGAAAGACCCGGTTCCACTCTCCGAACGGCTGGTTGGCGGTGATCAGGATCGACCGGTGTTCGTATCGTGCCGAGATCAGCTCGAAGAGCACGCTTGTTTCCGCCTGGTCCTTGGTGACGTAGGCAAGATCATCAAGGATGAGCAGGTCGTACTTGTTGAGCTTGTCGATGGCGGATTCAAGCTGCAACTCCCTTCGGGCGACCTGGAGCTTCTGCACGAGATCGGTGGTCCGGGTGAACAGGACCCTCCATCCGTTCTCGATCAGGGCCAGGCCGATAGCGGCAGCGAGATGGCTCTTTCCTCCGCCGGGTGGACCGAACATGAGAATATTGGCTCCTTTGGCAAGCCAACTGTCGCCGGCGGTGATTGCCATGACCTGCGCCTTCGAGATCATGGGGACAGCGTCAAAGGCGAAGCTGTCCAATGTCTTGCCGGGCGGCAGGTGCGCCTCGGCGAGATGCCGCTCAATCCTGCGATGGGCCCGTTCCGCCAATTCGTGCTCGGCAATCGCCGACAGGAAGCGAGCGGCCGGCCATCCTTCCCGGTCCGCCTGTTCGGCAAATCGTTGCCACAGGGTTTTGATCGTCGGCAGCCGGAGCTCGTTGAGCATGATGCCGAGGCGTGCTTCATCGATGACGTGGGCGTTCTTCATGCCGCTTCTCCCGTCCCGATCAAGGCCTCATAGCCGTTGAGCGATGCGAGTTGCACGTGAACGGTCGGCAGCTTGGCTGGATCCGGACCGAAGAGCGCTCGCATGGCAGCCAGATTGGGTAAGTCACCAGCATCGAGTGTCCTGGCCAATTCTTCGGCAAGTTCGCGTTCGCAGCCGCGGTCAGCCTGCGACTTCAAGGCCTACAAAGACCGAAACCGCATCGAGCGAATGTTCAACCGCCTCAAGCAGTTCCGGCGGATCGCAACCCGCTACGACAAAACCCGAAAATCATTCGAAGCCTTCCTGGTGTTGGCCTCAGTCAAACTCTGGTTGCCGTTCATTCACGTGAGGGCTTTTTAGGTCGCTCTTTTTCCGCGCCCCAAAAAACAAGGCGGGCGTCCGGGGCTTCTTTGACAACACGAATGTCCATCTGATCCCGAAGTTCTCTGCGAAATCGCGAAGCGTTGCGGGCTCCCCATACGCCGATAAAGCACTCACGCGTGGCTTCGCTTTTGAAAACGGCCGCGCCACCAAAGGCTGAGGACAATCCGCCTTCACCGACTACACCACCGTTGCCATACACCGACATCACCGCTTCTAGCGGCGCGACACTGATCACGGTATCGCCAGAAGGGGCGAAACCCGCACTTCGGAAAAGAAAAACAGGACACGGAGAGTTTGCCATTCGGTGAGCATAGCTCGCAGATGATCGTTCGCAACCTCATCATGGAACTTTGTCAACCGCGCCTAACACTACTTTGGCAGAATGCATTTTGGCGGTCTGAAGCGGATTCTGCAGTGCGGACATCGTTCTGGGGCTGACGCTGCCAGGAGGGTGTTTATGACCGCG
>NZ_JAQKGP010000043.1:0-19512 GCF_027956525.1 Agrobacterium sp. ST15.13.013 | reverse complement strand
CGTCGAGCTGATCGTTCCGATCGCGATGGAAGAAAAGCTGCGCTTCGCTATCCGCGAAGGCGGCCGTACCGTCGGCGCCGGCATCGTTGCCTCGATCGTTGAATAACGATCGCTAACGATGCCGTAAGCCTGCCGATGGCAATTAAGATGTGCAAATGGCGCGCAAGCGCGATTTGCACGCGGCGCCGGCATCGTGGCTTCGATCGTCGAGTAATCTTTTCCCGCAAGGGATTTGAGAAAACCCCGCTGGAGACAGCGGGGTTTTTTGTTTTGTGCCGCACGGCTCAGAGGAGAGAATAGCTTTCGTTCTTCTCTCCGGGCTGCTACGTCATTGCCGGGGAGATAATGAGGAGTATCATGAAAAAGCGCATTCTATTTACCGGCGGTTCCGGCAAGGCGGGAAGGCATGTAATTCCTTGGCTTATCGACAAAGGGTATGACGTTCACAACATCGATCTCGTGCCTCTCGACAGGCCGGGCGTGACCAATCTCATCGTCGATATCAGCGACAGCGGGCAGGTCTTTAATGCCTTGTCGATGCATAGCAACTTTGCCGAGCTTGAAGGCGGGAAGGGCGTTCTGCCCTATGACGCGGTGATCCATTTTGCCGCCGTTCCCCGCATTTTGATAAAGCCTGATAACGAGACGTTCCGCATCAATACGATGGGAACCTACAATGTTATCGAAGCCGCGGTGAAGCTTGGTATTCGCAAGATCGTCGTCGCATCGAGCGAGACCACCTATGGCGTCTGCTTTGCCGAAGGCGATAAGGATTTCCATCATTTCCCGCTTGAGGAGGACTACGACGTCGATCCGATGGATTCATACGGACTGTCGAAAGTGGTGAATGAAAAGACCGCGCGGGCCTTTGCAGAGCGAAGCGGATACGACATTTACGCGCTGCGAATCGGTAATGTCATCGAACCTCATGAATATGAGAAATTTCCCGACTTCTTTGCCCGTCCTGAGACGCGTAAACGCAATGCCTGGGGTTACATCGACGCGCGTGATCTCGGTCAGATCTGTCATTTGTGCGTCGAGAAGGACGGTCTGGGCTATCAGGTCTTCAACGCCGTCAATGATAGTGCGACGGCGACGGTTCCCACGCGAGAGCTTGCGCGGACATATTTCCCTGGCGTGCAATTTCGTCGCGATATCGGGGACCATGAGGGATTGATCTCCAACCGCAAGATTCGCGAAGTTCTGGGTTTCAGGGAAGAACATGACTGGCGGAAATACGTCAAACCCTGACGGGTGCACGATTTTCGGGGGCGGAGTGGAAAAAACAAAAAACACACTTGCCATTCTTTCCCCTGCACCTTAAAGGAGCGCATACCGAATTGGCCAAGCGATTTCGCGGCCGGTTCAGGTGATGAAGGGGTATAGCTCAGTTGGTAGAGCGGCGGTCTCCAAAACCGCAGGTCGGGGGTTCGAGCCCCTCTGCCCCTGCCACTTTCCATTCGCAAGCGCGGTTTTCGCTGCATGGCAGATGGGGCCGGTTTACCGGCGAATTTCGCCGAATGTCGATTTCCTCTTGTTAAAAGTGGAATCGGTGTTTATGTAGGGTCAAAACAGACACGCGGTGCGTGGGGCTGATCAGTATCGGCTTTACGCGCCGTAATTGCGTGGGCAGTCAATGGCATCCAAAACCAATCCGTTTACGTTTCTGCAGCAGGTTCGCGCCGAAGCGTTAAAGATCACTTGGCCGTCGCGCCGCGAGACCATGATTTCGACGGCTATGGTGCTGGTGATGGTCATTTTTGCGGCTCTGTTCTTCTTTGCTGCGGACCAGCTCATCGGCTGGCTGCTCAGCCTGGTGCTGAGTGTGGGCCGGTAACGGCACGCTCAAGGGCCCGGTAGAAGGATCGAACGGAGAATAAAAATGGCAGCGCGCTGGTATATCGTTCACGCATATTCGAATTTTGAAAAGAAGGTCGCGGAGTCGATCGAGGAAAAAGCCCGTCAGAAGGGTCTGGATCATCTTTTCGAGAAAATCCTCGTGCCGACCGAAAAGGTGGTCGAGGTGCGTCGCGGCCGCAAAGTCGATAGCGAGCGCAAGTTTTTTCCAGGTTACGTGCTTGTGCGCGCCAACCTGACGGATGAGGCCTATCACCTCATCAAGAACACGCCGAAGGTTACCGGTTTCCTCGGTTCGGACAGTAAGCCTGTTCCGATTCCCGATTATGAAGCCGAGCGTATCCTCGGTCAGGTTCAGGAAGGTGTCGAGCGTCCGAAGTCTTCGGTTTCGTTCGAGATCGGCGAGCAGGTTCGCGTTTCCGACGGTCCTTTCGCGTCGTTCAACGGCGTGGTGCAGGATGTCGACGAAGAGCGTTCGCGCCTGAAGGTGGAAGTTTCGATTTTCGGCCGCGCGACACCGGTCGAGCTGGAATACAATCAGGTCGAAAAGGTCTGATTGGCGGGGTGAAGCCCCAAGCGCGTGGAAGGCTAACTGGCTCTTTAAGCCGGGGCAGGGCGCCGCACCACGCAACCGCAGCCGCCGGAGCAATCCGGCTTGAGAGAAGCCGGGTAACCGGTTTGAATTGAAAGGCAGAGAGATATGGCTAAGAAAGTTGCAGGCCAGCTCAAGTTGCAGGTAAAGGCCGGGGCGGCCAATCCGTCCCCGCCGATCGGTCCGGCACTTGGTCAGCGTGGCATTAACATCATGGAATTCTGCAAGGCGTTCAATGCCGCCACGCAGGAAATGGAAAAGGGTATGCCGATTCCGGTCGTCATCACCTATTACCAGGACAAGTCCTTCACCTTCGTCATGAAGCAGCCGCCGATGACGTATTGGCTGAAGAAGGAAGCTAAGATCACCTCCGGTTCCAAGACGCCCGGCAAGGGCGCCAAGGTCGGCTCCATCACCAAGGCTCAGGTCAAGACGATCGCTGAAGCCAAGATGAAGGATCTGAACGCAGCCGACATCGAAGGCGCAATGGCGATGGTTGAGGGCTCTGCCCGCGCCATGGGCCTGGAAGTGGTAGGTTGATCATGGCCAAGGTAGCAAAGCGCATTCAGAAGATCCGCGAAGGCGTGGATTCCAACAAGCTCTACGTTCTCACCGACGCCATTTCGATGGTCAAGGAACGTGCAGTCGCCAAGTTCGACGAAACCGTTGAAGTTTCGATGAACCTCGGCGTTGACCCGCGCCATGCGGACCAGATGGTTCGTGGCGTTGTCAACCTGCCGAACGGCACCGGCCGTGACGTTCGCGTCGCCGTCTTCGCACGTGGCGCCAAGGCCGATGAAGCTACGGCTGCTGGTGCTGACGTTGTTGGTGCAGAAGAGCTGGTTGAAATCGTTCAGGGCGGCAAGATCGACTTCGATCGTTGCATCGCGACCCCGGACATGATGCCGCTCGTCGGCCGTCTCGGCAAGGTACTCGGCCCGCGTGGCATGATGCCGAACCCGAAGGTCGGAACCGTGACCATGGACGTTGCCGGTGCCGTCAAGGCATCCAAGGGCGGCGCTGTCGAATTCCGCGTCGAAAAGGCCGGTATCGTACACGCTGGCGTTGGCAAGGCTTCGTTCGATGCCAAGGCTCTTGAAGAAAACATCAAGGCTTTTGCCGATGCCGTCATCAAGGCAAAGCCGGCTGGCGCCAAGGGTAACTACGTCAAGCGCGTGGCGATCTCCTCGACAATGGGTCCGGGCGTCAAGATCGATCCTTCGTCGGTCACCGCTTAATAAATTCTCGCGCTCCCCAGGGGAGTGTGAATAAAAGAATTTCCGGCTCCCAGGGAGCCGGAGATTTCCGGGGAAACCCGGAACTCCTGTCCGAGATTGCGGGTGGCCTTGTCTTTCGGGATTTGGCCTTAATCATTTAGCCTGCATGAGACGGGTGAGGCTGGATTTGAGGCATCTTTCGATGCCTGACTGTCCGGTTCGAACCTGGTGTGCCTGTGCCTGAAGCCGTTTGCGGCGACAGAGCGGGGGACAGGATCCTCGAGCGTCGCTCGGGATCTTTGTAAAAAGGTCCCTTGGGGCAAAGGCAAACCCGACGGGTTCACAATCATGTGGTCCCGTCTACTGGAGACAGACAGTGGAAAGAGCGGAAAAACGCGAATTCGTCACGGAGCTGAACGAAGTCTTCAAGGCTTCCGGTTCGGTTGTCGTGGCCCACTATGCTGGTGTCACCGTTGCGCAGATGAACGACTTCCGTTCGAAGATGCGCGCTGCCGGAGGCACCGTCAAGGTCGCGAAGAACCGCCTGGCCAAGATCGCTCTTCAGGGTACGGAGTCGGAAGGGATGACCAATCTCTTCAAGGGACAGACGCTGATTGCATACAGCACTGACCCGATGATCGCTCCGAAAGTCGTCATGGATTTCGCCAAGACCAACGACAAGGTCGTTGTTTTGGGCGGCGCCATGGGCGCAACCACGCTCAACGCCGAAGCAGTCAAGTCGCTTGCGACCCTGCCTTCGCTCGACGAGCTGCGTGCAAAGCTGCTGGGCCTTCTCAATGCCCCGGCAACTCGCGTCGCAACGGTTGTTGCAGCACCGGCAAGCCAGCTTGCCCGCGTGTTCTCGGCTTACGCCAAGAAGGACGAAGCCGCTTAAGGCGGTTTTTCGCTGTAAATATTCAAACTGGTTCGAACTGAACAAAAGGAACTATCAAAATGGCTGATCTCGCAAAGATCGTAGAAGACCTCTCCTCGCTGACCGTTCTGGAAGCTGCAGAACTGTCGAAGCTTCTTGAAGAAAAGTGGGGCGTTTCCGCTGCTGCTCCGGTAGCTGTTGCTGCTGCTGGCGGTGCTGGCGTTGCTGCTGCTGTTGAAGAAGAAAAGACCGAGTTCGACGTTATCCTGGTTGACGCTGGCGCCAACAAGATCAACGTCATCAAGGAAGTTCGCGGCATCACCGGCCTCGGCCTCAAGGAAGCCAAGGACCTCGTCGAAGGCGCTCCGAAGCCGGTCAAGGAAGCTGTTTCCAAGGCTGAAGCTGCTGATCTCAAGAAGAAGCTTGAGGACGCAGGCGCCAAGGTTGACGTTAAGTAATCTTGCGATTGCTGGCGGGAAGGGGCTTTATGTCCCTTTCCGTCGTCATCGTTTTTAAAACTCATTACCCAAAAGCCGCGTGAAAATGGCTTTTGGGTAATGGGTTCTTCAAGAGAATGGTTCCGAACCGGCTCATCTAGGCAATCCGGCCTGATCGATCCGGGATGTGGAACGAGATTGATGATACCCATTGCTTGACGGGATCGACTGGCCATCGGTTCCCGTCCGTTGCAGGCCCGGATGCAATTTTAAAGGAGCGACGATGGCTCAGACCCTTTCGTTTAACGGTCGCAGGCGCGTACGCAAGTTTTTCGGCAAAATTCCAGAAGTAGCGGAAATGCCGAACCTCATCGAGGTTCAGAAGGCTTCGTATGACCAGTTTCTCATGGTTGACGAGCCCAAGGGTGGCCGTCCCGACGAGGGATTGAATGCCGTATTCAAATCCGTATTCCCGATCACCGATTTCTCGGGCGCGTCCATGCTTGAATTCGTGTCCTACGAATTCGAAGCGCCGAAGTTCGACGTCGAGGAATGCCGTCAGCGCGATCTGACCTATGCAGCGCCGCTCAAGGTGACTCTGCGTCTCATCGTGTTCGATATCGATGAAGATACGGGCGCGAAGTCCATCAAGGACATCAAGGAACAGTCCGTCTACATGGGCGATATGCCGCTCATGACCAATAACGGTACGTTCATCGTCAACGGCACCGAGCGCGTCATCGTTTCGCAGATGCACCGTTCGCCGGGCGTGTTCTTCGATCACGACAAGGGCAAGAGCCATTCTTCCGGCAAGCTGCTCTTTGCTGCCCGCGTCATCCCGTATCGCGGTTCCTGGCTCGACATCGAGTTCGACGCCAAGGACATCGTCTATGCGCGTATCGACCGCCGCCGCAAGATCCCCGTGACCTCGCTGCTGATGGCGCTTGGCATGGACGGCGAAGACATTCTGTCGACCTTCTACACCAAGGCTTCCTATGAGCGCGACGGCGACGGCTGGCGCATTCCCTTCCAGCCCGAGACGCTGAAGAACGCCAAGGTCATCACCGACATGATCGACGCCGATACCGGCGAAGTCGTGGTCGAAGGCGGCAAGAAGCTGACCCCGCGCCTGATCCGCCAGCTGACGGAGAAGGGCCTGAAGGCGCTGAAGGCGACCGACGAAGACCTTTATGGCAACTATCTGGCCGAAGACATCGTCAACTACGAGACGGGTGAAATCTATCTCGAAGCCGGCGACGAAATCGACGAGAAGACCCTCGGTCTCATCCTGCAGTCGGGCTTCGACGAGATTCCAGTCCTCAACATCGACCACGTCAATGTTGGTGCCTATATCCGCAACACGCTGTCTGCCGACAAGAACGAGAACCGTCAGGAAGCCCTGTTCGACATCTACCGCGTCATGCGTCCGGGTGAGCCGCCGACCATGGAATCGGCGGAAGCGATGTTCAACTCGCTGTTCTTCGATGCAGAGCGTTACGATCTGTCGGCCGTCGGCCGCGTCAAGATGAACATGCGCCTCGACCTCGATGCGGAAGACACCGTGCGCACGCTGCGCAAGGAAGACATCCTCGCGGTTGTCAAGATGCTGGTCGAACTGCGCGACGGCAAGGGCGAAATCGACGACATCGACAACCTCGGCAACCGCCGTGTTCGCTCTGTCGGCGAACTGATGGAAAACCAGTATCGTCTGGGCCTTCTGCGCATGGAACGTGCGATCAAGGAACGTATGTCCTCGATCGAAATCGACACCGTGATGCCGCAGGACCTGATCAACGCGAAGCCGGCAGCCGCGGCTGTTCGCGAATTCTTCGGTTCCTCGCAGCTTTCGCAGTTCATGGACCAGGTGAACCCGCTTTCGGAAATCACCCACAAGCGCCGTCTTTCGGCTCTTGGACCGGGTGGTCTGACCCGCGAGCGCGCTGGCTTCGAAGTCCGCGACGTTCACCCGACCCATTACGGCCGTATTTGCCCGATCGAAACGCCGGAAGGCCCGAACATCGGTCTGATCAACTCGCTTGCAACCTTCGCCCGCGTCAACAAGTACGGCTTCATCGAAAGCCCGTACCGCAAGATCGTCGAAGGTAAGGTGACCAATGACGTGATCTACCTCTCCGCGATGGAAGAGGCCAAGTATTACGTCGCGCAGGCCAACGCGCCGCTCAATGAAGACGGTTCGTTCTCGGAAGAGTTCGTCGTCTGCCGTCACTCGGGCGAAGTTATGCTCGCACCGCGTGACAACATCAACCTGATGGACGTTTCGCCGAAGCAGCTCGTTTCGGTCGCAGCGGCGCTCATTCCGTTCCTGGAAAACGACGACGCCAACCGCGCTCTCATGGGCTCGAACATGCAGCGTCAGGCCGTTCCGCTTCTGCGCGCCGAGGCGCCGTTCGTCGGTACCGGCATGGAGCCGATCGTCGCCCGTGACTCCGGCGCTGCCATTGCGTCCCGTCGCGGCGGTGTCGTCGATCAGGTGGATGCGACCCGTATCGTTATCCGCGCCACGGAAGACCTCGATGCCGGCAAGTCCGGTGTTGACATCTATCGTCTGCAGAAGTTCCAGCGTTCGAACCAGAACACCTGCGTCAACCAGCGTCCGCTGGTTTCCGTCGGCGACATCATCTCCAAGGGCGATATCATCGCGGACGGTCCGTCGACCGACCTCGGCGATCTGGCTCTCGGCCGCAACGCGCTCGTCGCGTTCATGCCCTGGAACGGCTACAACTACGAAGACTCGATTCTGATGTCGGAGCGTATCGTTTCCGATGACGTGTTCACCTCCATCCACATCGAAGAATTCGAAGTGATGGCGCGCGACACGAAGCTTGGTCCGGAAGAAATCACGCGCGACATTCCGAACGTTTCGGAAGAAGCGCTGAAGAACCTCGACGAAGCCGGTATCGTGTACATCGGTGCGGAAGTTCAGCCGGGCGACATCCTCGTCGGCAAGATCACGCCGAAGGGCGAAAGCCCGATGACGCCGGAAGAAAAGCTTCTGCGCGCCATCTTCGGTGAAAAGGCTTCCGACGTTCGCGACACCTCCATGCGCATGCCTCCGGGCACGTTCGGTACGGTCGTGGAAGTCCGCGTCTTCAACCGTCACGGTGTGGAGAAGGACGAGCGCGCGATGGCTATCGAGCGCGAAGAGATCGAGCGTCTGGCGAAGGACCGCGACGACGAGCAGGCGATCCTCGACCGTAATGTCTATGGCCGTCTGATCGACATGCTGCGTGGTCAGGTTTCGATTGCCGGGCCGAAGGGCTTCAAGAAGGGCGTCGAGCTCTCCAACGCCGTCGTCTCCGAATATCCCCGCTCGCAGTGGTGGATGTTCGCTGTCGAAGACGAGAAGGCTCAGTCCGAGCTGGAAGCGCTTCGCGGCCAGTACGACGAATCCAAGTCGCGCCTTGAACAGCGCTTCATGGACAAGGTCGAAAAGGTCCAGCGTGGCGATGAAATGCCTCCGGGCGTCATGAAGATGGTCAAGGTCTTCGTTGCCGTTAAGCGCAAGATCCAGCCGGGCGACAAGATGGCCGGCCGTCACGGCAACAAGGGCGTTGTCTCGCGCATCGTTCCGGTCGAGGACATGCCGTTCCTCGAAGACGGCACGCATGTCGACATCTGCTTGAACCCGCTCGGCGTGCCTTCGCGCATGAACGTCGGCCAGATCCTCGAAACCCACCTCGCATGGGCATGCGCAGGCATGGGCAAGAAGATCGGCGAGATGCTCGAAGAGTATCGCAAGACGATGGACATCAGCGAGCTTCGCAGCGAGCTGACGGAAATCTACGCGTCTGAAGCCAATGACGAGGTTCAGAGTTTCGATGACGACTCGCTTGTCAAGCTTGCCGAAGAAGCCAAGCGCGGTGTTTCCATCGCGACCCCGGTCTTCGACGGTGCGCACGAGCCTGACGTCGCCGCGATGCTGAAGAAGGCAGGTCTGCATGAATCCGGTCAGTCCGTTCTTTATGACGGTCGTACCGGTGAGCCGTTCGACCGTAAGGTCACCGTCGGCTACATGTACATGATCAAGCTGAACCACCTTGTTGACGACAAGATCCACGCTCGTTCGATCGGTCCTTACTCGCTCGTTACCCAGCAGCCGCTGGGCGGCAAGGCGCAGTTCGGCGGTCAGCGCTTCGGGGAAATGGAAGTCTGGGCTCTGGAAGCATACGGCGCGGCTTACACGCTGCAGGAAATGCTCACCGTCAAGTCGGACGACGTGGCGGGCCGCACCAAGGTCTACGAAGCGATCGTCCGTGGCGACGACACCTTCGAGGCCGGTATTCCGGAGAGCTTCAACGTTCTCGTCAAGGAAATGCGGTCGCTGGGTCTTTCGGTCGAACTGGAAAACTCGAAGATCGAGAACCAGCCCGAAGACCAGCTGCCCGACGCGGCGGAATAAGACGATAGAGGCGGGCGCCTGCAAGGGCGCCTGCCGGTTTCCCGGACGGTATTGGCCGGTTCGGGACACTTTCGCCGCATTATGCGGTTAATCCGTATTTAAAGCTCTGGACGGCGACCCGGGAAGAAGCCGGTCCGGATGCAAACAGGGGCAGCAGCTAGCCTCTCAAGGAGACAAGGCATGAACCAAGAGGTCATGAATCTTTTCAATCCTCAGGTGCCTGCGCAGCATTTCGATTCCATCCGGATTTCGATCGCTTCGCCGGAAAAAATCCTGTCGTGGTCCTACGGCGAGATCAAGAAGCCGGAAACCATCAACTACCGTACGTTCAAGCCTGAGCGTGACGGTCTTTTCTGTGCGCGTATCTTCGGACCGATCAAGGACTATGAGTGCCTGTGCGGCAAGTACAAGCGCATGAAGTACAAGGGCATCATCTGCGAAAAGTGCGGCGTCGAAGTGACGCTGTCGCGCGTTCGCCGTGAGCGCATGGGCCATATCGAGCTCGCAGCGCCGGTTGCCCACATCTGGTTTCTGAAGTCGCTTCCTTCGCGTATCTCGACCCTGCTCGACATGACGCTGAAGGATGTCGAACGCGTTCTCTATTTCGAGAACTACATCGTCACCGAACCCGGTCTTACCTCGCTCAAGCAGAACCAGCTTCTGTCTGAAGAAGAGTACATGATTGCCGTCGACGAGTTCGGCGAAGACCAGTTCACCGCCATGATCGGCGCTGAAGCCATCTACGAGATGCTGGCTTCGATGAATCTGGAAAAGATCGCCGGCGACCTGCGTGCCGAACTTGCTGAGACCACGTCCGATCTCAAGCAGAAGAAGCTGATGAAGCGCCTGAAGATCGTCGAGAACTTCATGGAATCCGGCAACCGCCCGGAATGGATGATCATGAAGGTCGTCCCCGTGATCCCGCCGGACCTGCGTCCGCTGGTTCCGCTGGATGGCGGCCGTTTCGCGACGTCCGACCTCAACGATCTCTATCGCCGCGTCATCAACCGTAACAACCGTCTGAAGCGCCTGATCGAGCTTCGTGCGCCTGGCATCATCATCCGCAACGAAAAGCGTATGTTGCAGGAATCCGTCGATGCGTTGTTCGATAACGGCCGTCGCGGTCGCGTCATCACGGGTGCCAACAAGCGTCCGCTGAAGTCGCTCTCCGACATGCTCAAGGGCAAGCAGGGCCGCTTCCGCCAGAACCTTCTCGGCAAGCGCGTCGACTATTCCGGCCGTTCGGTCATCGTGACCGGTCCGGAACTGAAGCTGCACCAGTGCGGCCTGCCGAAGAAGATGGCGCTCGAACTGTTCAAGCCGTTCATCTACGCCCGCCTCGACGCCAAGGGTTACTCCTCGACCGTCAAGCAGGCCAAGAAGCTGGTTGAAAAGGAAAAGCCCGAGGTCTGGGATATCCTCGACGAGGTGATCCGCGAACATCCGGTTCTGCTGAACCGCGCACCGACGCTGCACCGTCTGGGCATCCAGGCTTTCGAACCGATGCTGGTCGAAGGCAAGGCCATCCAGCTGCACCCGCTCGTCTGCACGGCCTTCAACGCCGACTTCGACGGTGACCAGATGGCTGTTCACGTTCCGCTTTCGCTGGAAGCCCAGCTGGAAGCGCGCGTGCTGATGATGTCGACCAACAACATCCTGCATCCGGCAAACGGCCACCCGATCATCGTTCCTTCGCAGGACATGGTTCTCGGCCTGTACTACCTGTCGATCATGAACCAGAACGAGCCGGGCGAAGGCATGGCCTTCTCCGACATCGGTGAGCTGCATCACGCGCTTGAAAACAAGGTCGTGACGTTGCATGCCAAGATTCGTGGACGCTTCAAGACCGTGGATGCCGATGGCAAGCCGGTTTCGAAGATCCATGAGACGACCCCTGGCCGTATGCTCATCGGCGAACTTCTGCCGAAGAACGTCAACGTGCCTTTCGACGTCTGCAACCAGGAAATGACCAAGAAGAACATCTCCAAGATGATCGACACGGTCTACCGTCATTGCGGCCAGAAAGACACGGTCATCTTCTGCGACCGCATCATGCAGCTCGGCTTCAGCCACGCCTGCCGCGCCGGCATTTCGTTCGGCAAGGACGACATGGTCATTCCGGACAGCAAGGTGAAGATCGTTGGCGACACCGAAGCTCTCGTGAAGGAATACGAACAGCAGTACAATGATGGTCTCATCACCCAGGGCGAAAAGTACAACAAGGTTGTCGACGCCTGGGGCAAGGCGACCGAAAAGGTCGCCGAAGAAATGATGGCACGCATCAAGGCTGTCGAGTTCGATCCGGAAACGGGCCGCCAGAAGCCGATGAACTCCATCTACATGATGTCCCACTCGGGTGCTCGTGGTTCTCCGAACCAGATGCGTCAGCTGGGCGGCATGCGCGGCCTGATGGCGAAGCCGTCGGGTGAAATCATCGAGACGCCGATTATCTCGAACTTCAAGGAAGGCCTGACCGTTAACGAGTACTTCAACTCGACCCACGGTGCCCGTAAGGGTCTCGCAGACACCGCCCTGAAGACCGCGAACTCCGGTTACCTGACCCGTCGTCTCGTCGATGTCGCGCAGGATTGCATCGTCAACTCCAGGGATTGCGGCACCGACAAGGGCCTCACCATGACGGCCATCGTCGATGCCGGTCAGGTCGTTGCTTCGCTCGGCGCACGTATCCTCGGTCGTACGGCTCTGGACGATATCGACAACCCGGTCACCGGCGAAAACATCGTCAAGGCTGGGACTCTGATCGACGAAGCGGACGTTGCGACCATCGAAAAGGCCGGCATCCAGTCCGTCCGCATCCGCTCTGCGCTTACCTGCGAAGTGCAGATCGGCGTCTGCGGCGTCTGCTACGGTCGTGACCTTGCACGCGGTACGCCTGTCAACATGGGCGAAGCCGTTGGCGTCATCGCCGCGCAGTCGATCGGTGAACCGGGCACGCAGCTCACCATGCGTACCTTCCACCTTGGCGGTACGGCAAACGTGGTCGACCAGTCGTTCCTCGAAGCGTCGTATGAAGGCACGATCCAGATCAAGAACCGCAACATCCTGCGGAACTCCGAAGGCGTTCTCATCGCCATGGGCCGTAACATGTCCGTTACGATCCTTGACGAGCGCGGCGCGGAACGTTCCACGCAGCGTGTCGCTTACGGTTCGAAGATCTTCGTGGACGATGGCGACAAGGTAAAGCGTGGCCAGCGTCTTGCAGAGTGGGACCCCTACACCCGTCCGATGATGACGGAAGTGGAAGGTACCGTTCACTTCGAAGACCTCGTTGACGGCCTCTCCGTTCTGGAAGCGACCGACGAATCCACCGGCATCACCAAGCGTCAGGTCATTGACTGGCGTTCGACGCCGCGCGGTTCGGATCTCAAGCCTGCGATCGTCATCAAGGACGCGTCCGGTGCTGTTGCGAAGCTTGCCCGTGGTGGCGAAGCCCGCTTCCAGCTTTCGGTTGACGCCATCCTGTCGGTCGAGCCGGGTGCGAAGGTCTCCCAGGGCGACGTGCTTGCACGTTCGCCGCTGGAAAGCGCCAAGACGAAGGACATCACCGGTGGTCTGCCGCGCGTTGCCGAACTGTTCGAAGCCCGTCGTCCGAAGGACCACGCCATCATCGCAGAGATCGATGGTACGATCCGCCTCGGCCGCGACTACAAGAACAAGCGTCGCGTGATGATCGAACCTGCGGAAGACGGCGTCGAGCCAGTCGAATACCTGATCCCGAAGGGCAAGCCCTTCCACCTTCAGGAAGGCGACTATATCGAAAAGGGTGAATACATCCTCGACGGTAACCCGGCACCGCACGACATTCTGGCGATCAAGGGTGTGGAGGCTCTGGCTTCCTACCTCGTGAACGAAATCCAGGAAGTCTACCGACTGCAGGGCGTTGTGATCAACGACAAGCACATCGAGGTGATCGTTCGCCAGATGCTGCAGAAGGTTGAGATCACCGATGCTGGTGACAGCCAGTATATCGTTGGCGACAATGTCGACCGTATCGAGATGGAAGACATGAACGACCGTCTGATCGAAGAGGGCAAGAAGCCTGCGTATGGCGAGCCGGTTCTGCTCGGCATCACCAAGGCTTCGCTGCAGACGCCGTCCTTCATCTCGGCCGCATCCTTCCAGGAGACCACCAAGGTTCTCACGGAAGCTGCGATTGCCGGCAAGACGGACACGCTGCAGGGACTCAAGGAAAACGTCATCGTCGGCCGTCTCATCCCGGCCGGTACCGGCGGCACCATGACGCAGATCCGCCGCATCGCCACCTCGCGCGACGACCTCATTCTCGAGGAACGCCGCAAGGGTACGGGCGCAGGCTCTGCGAACCAGATGCTGCAGGACATGACGGACCAGGCTCCGGCCGCCGAATAAGGCGGGAAGGGCAGGGGCTTTGCGAAGCCCCTCCGAAATTCAGAGCAAGACGCCCGGAGCAATCCGGGCGTTTTTTGTTTTGCGGAATTCGGGGTTGGTCATCCCTCGTCAGTGAACTCGGATATTCATCCCGGCGCGATGGGTTAGCCCTGCCCGGGGATGTTATAGCGGGTGAGAACGGAAAGCCGGCGAACGAGATCGGTCTTGCCGGTGCTGCCGGTCTTTGCATAGATCGACTTGGCGTTGCTTCGAACGGTTTCGTGGGAGACTTTCAGTTGCTTCGCCACGGCTGGAAGCGAAAGCCCCTTCATGATTTCCAGCGCTACCCGCGCTTCGCCATTGGTGAGATCGTAGAGACCCTTCAGCAATGTGTTAGCATCGGCAATGGCACCCGTCGGTTGCGATACGAGCACGATGGCGTTGCCGTTGGGTGAAAAATCCAGTGCGCTCTTGCGCAGCGGTATGAGGTGAAGAATGCAGGCGCCGTCAGCGCTGGCGGGGAGAGGGAAGGAGCCGGCGTCTTGCCCGGAGAGTGCCTTGTAGAGCAGTCGGTTCACTCCCTCATCGGCAATGGAGATCCTCTCGCGCGTGCGGGCGGAAAAGCATTTCTGTAATGACAGGAACAGATCGTTGGCCGAGAGGATGCGCCCGCTCGTCTGCAGCACGGCGGCCGGCGCGCCAATGGCGTTGAGACCAAAGGTCATCGCATCAGCCTTCTGACGCTGCAACTGTGTTGCGAGGGTGAGGCTGCGGGCGATATGCGGCCTCAGTCCGCCGAGTGCAGCCATGGTCTCAGGCGTGATGACGCCTGCGTCGAGCCTGCGTTCAAACAGCACTGTCATTTCCGGATGGCCGGGTGGAGCGACCTGCGTTGCTGCGCCGTAGCCCAGACCGCGGGGCACGAGAAAGTCACGAACGATCGGCAACTCGGCCCATTCCTCATGGTTGAAGACGTCCAAATCCTGCGCGAAAGAGAATTGGCCTTCCCGCGCGATGCGGCTGAGGCGATCATTGCGATGGTTCCAGCCGCCCGCCACGAAGTCCTTCATCAGTTCCTGAAAGCTGGGCGTGTAAAGCCAGACCTGGTCTTCTCCCTTGCCCCAGGTAATCGCGCCGCCCCAGAAATTCAGATGGCGGCAAACAGCTACCAGAACCTGCATCCAGCGGTCAGGAAAAAGCGCCGCTTCATAAATGTTATCGATGATGTCTGCCGACGATATAGTATCCAACCCGCCACCGAAAATTTGCGTTGGAACTATTCTAGGCTGATGCGGGCCAGATGTTCAATGTATAAAGAATTAATACTATTGTATCCAAAGTATATAATCTATGAGTGACTTAATATATTGATGAGCTTGCCGAAGGGATCGCGCACGAACAGGCGCCGTACACCCCACGCCTCGACTGCGGGGCCGTATTCGATCGGCAACTCGGCCGTCAGGATTCGGGCGTGGACCTCGTCGAAATCGTCGACCTCGATGGAGAGGTCCGGCACATCCGTGCCGGAGCCACCTTCGCGTGCGAAACTCACCTGAGCCCGCGCTTCGAGTGGGCTCGTATGGGTGACGATCCAGCCATGATCCATGGCGACGGGCATGCCGAGAATGTCACCGTAGAACGCCTGAGCCCGCGCGGGCTCTGGCGTTGCTATATTGGCGACGATACGTCTAACCGCCATGGCTTGAACCTCAGGCGAAGCGGATGATGGCGACTTCGCCTTCGAGAGCTCCCTGATAGGCGGAGGCGTGCGGCTCTTCATCCGGGATATCGGTCAGCATGCCGATCTGGTCGAGATCGGCTTCGATGAAGCCTTCCTCGGAAAGCGCGTTCAGCGTTTCGCGCACGGCGGTATCGTCGTCCGGCGCCCTGAGGATGACGTGAATGTCGATACCCTCGGAGTTGTCGGTCTCATATGCCTTGCCGATGACGATGAAGACCATCGGCTCGTCGCGTCCGTTGTCGTTGTCGGGGAGGGTGCTCATGACGCGTTCCTTGATCTATCGTTGCTGTCATGCGGGCCGATGGAATCGGTCCCGCGGGTGGCGAGACCGATCCGGCCCGCCCTGAGGGAATCAATAGACGGATTTTATGAAAAGCCAAAGCGCGGAGGTTAAAATCGCTGCCTTCTGCGCAGACTTATGTTAAAGCGCGTTGGAAATGCCCCGGGCGTGGGCTTTGCGGCCAGGGGTGGCGGCGCAAAATGTGGATTCACCCTTGACGAAAGCTGGCTAAAACAGTAGTACGCCCGCCATCGGAGCCTCTGTGGGTGCTGGCCGTTCGGTAAGCTTTTTCCCGAACATCATCTCAAACGGGTCTCCATTGCACGTAGAAGACACGAATGTTGCACGCAAGACGCCTCATCCGGTGTCCTCTGCTCTTGGTGGTCCATCCGTGAAAACGGATCGGGCCACGTTTTGCGCATGAGGATATATGCGTGCATCGTCGCCGGCAACGGCATAGCCGCCACCCGTGAGGGTGGCTAAAGTAGTTTTTGCAAGGGATGGTTATATGCCTACCGTAAACCAGCTGATCCGCAAGCCTCGCCAGGCACAGGTAAAGCGCAACAAGGTTCCTGCTCTTCAGGAAAACCCGCAGAAGCGTGGTGTTTGCACCCGCGTTTACACGACGACCCCGAAGAAGCCGAACTCGGCTCTGCGTAAGGTTGCCAAGATCCGTCTCACCAACGGCTTTGAAGTTATCGGCTACATTCCGGGCGAAGGTCACAACCTTCAGGAACACTCCGTGGTCATGATCCGCGGCGGCCGCGTAAAGGACTTGCCGGGTGTGCGTTACCACATCATCCGCGGTGTTCTCGATACCCAGGGCGTCAAGAACCGCAAGCAGCGCCGCTCCAAGTACGGTGCGAAGCGTCCGAAGTAATTCGGTCTAAACAAATTCCGGCGCTGCGCGAGGTTCTCCGCGTGGTTTAGCGTCAATAACATTGAGAGACAAAGAATATGTCCCGTCGCCACAGTGCAGAAAAGCGTGAGATCAACCCGGACCCGAAGTTCGGCGATCTGGTCGTCACCAAGTTCATGAACGCCATCATGCTTCACGGCAAGAAGTCGGTCGCAGAAAGCATCGTTTACGGCGCATTCGACGTCGTTCAGGGCAAGACGAAGCAGGAGCCGCTCGGCGTGTTCCACTCCGCCCTCGACAACGTCGCTCCGCACGTTGAAGTGCGTTCGCGCCGCGTTGGTGGTGCAACCTACCAGGTCCCGGTCGACGTTCGCCCCGAGCGCCGTCAGGCCCTCGCTATCCGCTGGCTGATCACGGCTGCCCGCAAGCGCAACGAAACGACCATGGTCGATCGCCTTTCCGGCGAACTCATGGACGCTGCGAACAACCGCGGTTCCGCTGTCAAGAAGCGCGAAGACACGCACAAGATGGCCGACGCCAACCGCGCATTCTCGCATTACCGCTGGTAATCTTAACCGGTCGCATATCGAAAGGCAGTCCATTATGGCTCGCGAATATAAAATCGAAGACTACCGCAATTTCGGTATCATGGCGCATATCGACGCCGGCAAGACGACGACCACCGAGCGTATTCTTTATTACACCGGTAAGTCGCACAAGATCGGCGAAGTTCACGATGGCGCAGCCACGATGGACTGGATGGAGCAGGAGCAGGAGCGTGGTATCACCATCACGTCTGCTGCGACCACGACCTTCTGGAAGGGCCGTGACGGCAAGACCCGCCGCTTCAACATCATCGACACCCCCGGCCACGTCGACTTCACCATCGAAGTCGAGCGTTCGCTGCGCGTTCTCGACGGCGCGATCGCTCTGCTCGACGCCAACGCCGGTGTTGAGCCGCAGACGGAAACCGTCTGGCGTCAGGCTGAGAAGTATCATGTTCCGCGCATGATCTTCTGCAACAAGATGGACAAGACCGGTGCTGACTTCTACCGCTCGGTAGAAATGATCAAGACCCGTCTCGGCGCTACCGCCGTCGTCATGCAGCTGCCGATCGGCGCTGAGACCGAGTTCAAGGGCGTCATCGACCTGGTCGAAATGAATGCTCTCGTATGGCGCGACGAATCGCTCGGCGCTCAGTGGGACGTCGTCGAAATCCCCGAGGACATGAAGGCCAAGGCTGAAGAATATCGCGAAAAGCTGATCGAAACTGTTGTTGAGATCGACGAAGAAGCGATGGAAGCCTACCTCGAAGGTAACTATCCGGATAACGACAAGATTCGTGAACTGGTTCGCCGCGGCACCATCGACGTGAAGTTCCACCCGATGTTCTGCGGTACCGCGTTCAAGAACAAGGGCGTTCAGCCGCTGCTCGACGCCGTCGTCGACTACCTGCCTTCGCCGCTGGATATTCCGGCGATCAAGGGCATCGACGCCAAGACGGAAGCCGAAATCGAGCGTCACGCTGACGATTCCGAGCCGCTGTCCATGCTGGCCTTCAAGATCATGAACGACCCCTTCGTCGGTTCGCTCACCTTCGCACGCATCTACTCCGGCAAGCTCGAAAAGGGCACGTCGGTCATGAACACGGTCAAGGACAAGCGCGAGCGCGTCGGCCGTATGCTGCAGATGCACTCCAACAGCCGTGAAGACATCGAAGAAGCCTATGCAGGCGACATCGTTGCTCTGGCCGGTCTGAAGGAAACCACCACGGGTGACACGCTCTGCGATCCGCTGAAGCCGGTTATCCTCGAGCGCATGGAATTCCCCGAGCCGGTCATTCAGATCGCGATCGAGCCGAAGACCAAGGGCGACCAGGAAAAGATGGGCCTCGCGCTCAACCGTCTGGCTGCAGAAGATCCGTCCTTCCGCGTCAAGACTGACGACGAATCCGGCCAGACCATCATTGCCGGCATGGGCGAACTTCACCTCGACATCATCGTCGACCGTATGCGTCGCGAGTTCAAGGTTGAAGCTACCGTCGGTGCGCCGCAGGTTGCCTACCGCGAAACGATCACCCGTCAGCACGAAGAAGACTACACGCACAAGAAGCAGTCCGGTGGTACCGGCCAGTTCGCCCGCGTGAAGATCATCTTCGAACCGAACCCCGAAGGCGAAGACTTCAAGTTCGAGTCGAAGATCGTCGGCGGTGCTGTTCCGAAGGAATACATCCCAGGCGTTCAGAAGGGTATCGAAAGCGTTCTGTCTTCCGGTCCGCTGGCTGGCTTCCCGATGCTCGGCGTCAAGGCGACGCTGGTTGACGGTGCATTCCACGATGTCGACTCGTCGGTTCTCGCCTTCGAAATCGCATCGCGCGCCTGCTTCCGTGAAGCAGCGAAGAAGGCTGGCGCACAGCTTCTCGAGCCGATGATGAAGGTCGAAGTCGTAACGCCGGAAGACTATGTCGGCGACGTTATCGGCGACCTGAACTCCCGTCGTGGTCAGATCCAGGGCCAGGAAAGCCGTGGTATCGCCGTCGTCATCAACGCGCATGTTCCGCTCGCGAACATGTTCAAGTACGTCGACAACCTGCGCTCCATGTCGCAGGGTCGCGCGCAGTACTCGATGACGTTCGACCACTATTCGCCGGTTCCGTCGAACGTGGCGCAGGAAATCCAGGCTAAGTACTCCGGTCAGAAGTGATCGGGGTACGCCCCACCGAATTTTGAAGATTATTCCCGTCAAGGGACAAGAATGGAGAGCCACTAATGGCAAAGAGCAAGTTTGAGCGGACGAAGCCGCACGTCAACATTGGCACGATCGGTCACGTTGACCATGGCAAGACGTCGCTGACGGCGGCAATCACG
>NZ_JAQKGP010000042.1:0-20498 GCF_027956525.1 Agrobacterium sp. ST15.13.013 | reverse complement strand
CAACGTAGTCTCCATGGAGAAACTCCTTGTCTCTCATCCATGGAACGTCGATCCCAGATCAGAAGGCGGCAGACAACGTGGGAGCAGAACAACGGTTACCTATGTATGCGTGCTCATGACGAGATGCGTTACGATGTTTGCCCAAAAATTTGGAAGCTTGCTGATCAAGGATCGTCCCTGTCGCAAAGAGCCACGGCCATAGCTGCCTTCTTTAGGCTTTTCTGACAGCCCCTCCCATCCCATGCAACGGTATGCACCGTCTTTTCGCTTCGCCCGCCCCTTCGGGGTGCAAGGGCTGCTTTGGCCTGTCTCTCCGGACGCCATCAGGCCGCGATGGTCGCGGTCTCCACAGCGAAAGGAGACAATAATGTCCAAATCATCTTCACCCAAATTCGATGTCCATCAGGAAATCACCAGCCGCATCGTTGATGCTCTCGAAAACGCAGGCGAATTCCAGCTCCCCTGGATCGCCAACAAAGCCGGAAGCTTTGCTCGCCCCGTCAATGTCGCATCGCGCAAGCCCTATAACGGCGTGAACATTGTCAGCCTCTGGGTCTCTGCTCAGGCTTCTCAGTATCCCTCGAATGTCTGGGGCACCTACCGCCAGTGGCAAGATGTCGGATGCCAAGTGCGCAAGGGCGAGAAATCCTCCCTCGTCGTCTTCTACAAGACTTTCGATGTCGAGCAGATCAATGACGAGACCGGTCAGGCCGAGCAAGCCGAACGCATGGTTGCGCGTGCCAGCTGGGTCTTCAATGCCGCCCAGGTGGACGGCTTCCCTCTCGATCAGACCGATATCCCAACCCAGCCTTCGTTCGACCCGATCGCTCAGGCTGAAGCCTTCGTCAAGGCAACCGGTGCGGTCATCGAGGAGGGTGGCGATAAAGCCTACTATGTCCCGTCGGCTGACATCATCCGCACGCCGGAGCGCCGCCGCTTCATTGGCACCGCCACCACGAGTGCCGCCGAAGGATTTTACAGCACGCTCTGCCACGAACTCACCCATAATGCATAGCGGCAATCTAGGTGAGATTCGTCTCATCCTGATTGCCGCGCTATACCCATAATGCTGATATCCAGATTATGCCGATAAATCCCCGGATGAGCCAGACGCCTTGGCCTCCGGCTCGCGGATCCCGGCATAATACAAAGCAAAAGGGAAAGCTGTCGGCGATTGTCCACCCCGTCGTCGGTGCTCATCAGAAACTCGGCCGCTATGGACCTCGTGGGTGTTGCAAATCAGCCGCTTGCGGCAATGCCTCACAGTTATGCTTGAGCTCGCACAGGTTTCAAGCAACCGTTTTCGCTTGGGCGAGCCAGACGCAAAGCGTGGCAAGCAAGCCCAAAACCAAGAGGACAATCGGAATACGTTCTACGTCTCTCCAGAATCCTGGTTCAGGGCGGTTGCCCATCGCTGTGCCAAGAACATCAATCACGAAATCGGCAACCCTCACGATGCTCGTCATAGCTCATGCCCTTGTCGCGCTTCAGCGGGATATACTCTTAGCTTCGATCACTTGCGGAATGTCGCAGCAATAGTGCGGGGCCGGCTCTGCTCCGCGATGAGAAGCAAAACCTGCAGCTCGCCTTCATCATGAACCAATGCGATCTTTAGCGGTCGGGCCTTGCCGGAGTTCTGCCAGACACCATCCCCTTGGATAGAAGGCAATTCTGCAGCGAAACGCTTGGGGGCAGACCTGACTACGGCAG
Organism: Agrobacterium sp. ST15.13.013; assembly: GCF_027956525.1. Taxonomy (NCBI): domain Bacteria; kingdom Pseudomonadati; phylum Pseudomonadota; class Alphaproteobacteria; order Hyphomicrobiales; family Rhizobiaceae; genus Agrobacterium; species Agrobacterium sp. ST15.13.013. The sequence continues at coordinate 18,788 of NZ_JAQKGP010000042.1, read as the reverse complement.
ACCAGCCGTTGTTTGCCACGACCTGTAGTGTCTTTCCATTACGTTTAATCGTGATCGTGCATTGTGAACATTCGCCGGCATTTGACTTCACCTTTTTCCAAGTTCCCTCGTAGAGATCGAGATGCTCCGCTCCTGAGGGCTGAACGTTCGAAAACATGAAGATGGTCACGGCTACTAGAAATCGCAGCTTTGATTTGAAATCCATCGGGTGTCCGCTCCTTTGATGCAGACAATTTAGGATTGCATATCTTTCGTCTTGGTAATTTTTTCCTAGCGGATTTTAACATTCTGACGAACAGAGCTTTCGTCGAAAACGGGCGCGCCTGAAACTGGTTGAGTGGACGAAGCAACACGTGTGTTTTGTCGCGTTAGAGAACGGGACCTACGCCAAACAGCAACGCTCAGCAGTGGAGCGAAATGACCACGATCGCATCCTCCAGCGCCTGACACATCTTGCGAGGCATGTGAATTGACCGCTGTCTTTCCTTGTTCGAAACAAGGAGAATACCATGACGATCAGTCGCTATCGCTACTTCTACGCCTGTGCCTTCTCGCTGTTCGAGGACCATCTCGTGGCCTTTGTCGATGAGATGGTCGAGCTCGATCATGCAGAAAGCACGATCACCTTCTACCTGAGCTGTATCAACGATGTTGCGAAAGCAATGCACGGGGCAGGGATGGCTGCATCTGAGCTCGATCAAAGGTAAGCCGCCGAACTCGTCGCAGCCATGGGGTGGATAGAATCCCGAGAGACCTACGCGAAGTACATGATGAAGCGATTTGTGCGCGTTCTTGCGGTGCGTGGCGTGACGAGGGAGCGTCCGGCGCTATCGCCAAAAGAGGCCGCGCGGATGGAATTACGGGCAGCCTATGAAGACTATTTGCGCCGTCAGCGGGGGGGTGAGCGAACGTACGATAATCGATAGCTGGAGGTTTGCGGGGCAACAGGAACATGACGACGCCGAGTTCGGCCACATGCAGGATCGATTGCGGGGCGGAGAACAGGCTGATGCCGAACGGCCCGATGGCAAGCCCGGCGGCCAGATAGCCGAGGACGGAGCCGAGGCCGAGCCGCTTGAACAGCGGCACGGCGATGACCGCCGCCCCCAGCAGGACGACGATCGGGACGAGGTTGAAACCATGGGCCGCAGCGGCCTCGACAGTATGAGAAAGAGTTTGCGCTGCCATGAAATCAGCCTCTCGCTAGTTGCCAGGCGAGGACCGCCGCAAGGGCCGCCGGCACGGCGAACACGACCAGCAGGATCGGCAGCTCCTGGGCGACCGTGTAGCCCGCCCTCGTTACGCCGACCCACATATTGACGAGCGCCACCGCCAGCCAGGCAGGAATAAAGAGTTTCGCGCCCGTGGCGATACCGGCGAGATCGCTGCCCCAGAGTTTCCCGAACAGGGAAAACACGCCCAGCAGGACGGCGCCTCCGACGATGACCAACAGCATATGCATGAGCGCGTCCCCCTGTGTCGCGATAAAGACCGGACGGCCTGCCGGGAGGACAGGCCGTCCATCCGTTCTTACTTCGTGGTATAGCCGCCATTCACGAGGATGGTCTGGCCGGTCATCCACCAGCCGTCCGACACCATGAAGCGGATATAGGGGACGATATCCTCGATGTCGGTGAGACCGGTCTTCGAGAAGCCGGACAAAGCCGCCGCCGTCTTGTGATAGGCGACGGCGTCTGCGCCTTCAGCCGGATAGAAGAACGGCGTGTCCATCGGTCCGGGACCTATCGCCGTCACCGAGATGCCGCGCTCGCCGAACTCCTTGGAAGCCGCGCGCGTGAAATGCTCGACCGGGGCCTTGGTGCCGGCATAGGCCGCATAGAAAGGGGTAAAGGCGCCGAGCAGCGAGGTGACGAGGGTCACCAGCTTGCCGTTGTCGTTGAGATGCTTGCCTGCTTCCTTGATGAAGAAGAAGGCCGTCTTGGCGTTGACCGCGCTCATCTCGTCATATTCGGCTTCCGAAATCTCGACCATGGGCTTCTTGAGCACCTTGCCGACGGTATTGATGGCGATATCCGGGCGGCCGAGGGCGGCGACCGCATCTGCAAACAGCGTCTCCACGGCGCCTGCCGTTTTCAGGTCCGCCTGGATGGCGATCGCTTCCGCGCCGGCCGCTTTCACCGCCGCAACCGTCGTGTCGGCGTCCGCCTTGGTCGCCGCGCTGTTGTAGTGAATGGCGATCCCCTTGGCGCCCTGCGCGGCGAGATCGCGGGCGATCAGCCCGCCCAGGTTCTTCGCGCCGCCGGCGATGATGACGGTTTTGCCATTGATGCTGTGATCGGTCATTGGCGTTGGCTCCTTCGCTTGCCTCGCGGCCATCAGGCGACCGCTTCCTACATCACACCATATCGTCTATAGATTCATCATAAAGACGCTCGTTCTGACATCACCTGTCAGGCTGGCCGACCAATCAAGTTAGTTGAAGCGCATGGACCGTATCGATCTCTTCCGCACTTTCGCCCGCGTCGTCGAATGCGCGAGCTTCACCCGCGCTGCCGATACGCTCGGGATGCCACGTTCGTCCGTGTCAGCCGCGGTGATCGAGCTCGAAGCGCGGGTCGGCGCGCGCCTGCTTCACCGGACCACCCGAAAGGTCTCGCCAACCCAGGACGGCGCGGCATTTTATGAACGCTGCCTGCGGCTGATCGCCGATGTCGAGGAGACCGAGGGCCTGTTCCGACAGACGGCGGGCCAAACGTCAGGCAAGCTGCGGATCGATGTGCCGGGCCGGATCGGCCGTTTGATCATCGCGCCCGCCTTGCCAGAATTCCTCGACCGTCATCCCCAGCTCGACATCGAACTGCGCGTCACCGATCGGACGGTGAACCTGGTCGAGGAGAGCGTCGACTGCGTGCTTCGGGTCGGGCCATTGAGCGATTCCGGTCTCATCGCCCGCAAGATCGGCGATCTCTCACTGATCAATGTCGCCAGCCCCGCTTATCTCGCCCAACATGGGACGCCAAGCGCGCCAGACGATCTCGGCGCGCATCTCGCCGTCAACTATGCGCCGCCATCGACCGGTCGCGTCGAAGATTGGGAGTGGGTTGAGAACGGCGAGGTGGGCATGATGCCGATTCGCGGCCGTGTCACGGTCAACAGCGCCGAGGCGTATATCGCCTGTTGCCTCGCCGGGCTCGGCTTGATTCAGATCCCGGCTTACGACGTGAAGCGCCACATCGACGCCGGCGAACTCGTTGAAGTGATGCCCGACCATCGCGCCGAACCCATGCCCATGGCCTTGCTCTATTCGCACAGGCAGCATCTCTCGCGCCGATTGCAGGTCTTTGCGGACTGGCTCGAAGCGCTGCTTAAGCGGGAACTCTTGTAATGAGCAGCCTCCGAAAAAGCCGATCGAAAATGACGGTGTTTATGCGGCACCAGAGGGCAATCGGCGGCTAAAGTAAGTCTTTGAAATTGCAGAACGAGCAAGTTGCTCGGGCGTATGAGAACCTATCCTATGCCACCATCTTTATGTCGAGGTGCGGCCCGAAAAGCGGATTGCCCATGTGCTGCTGTGGTGCAAAAAAAAGGTCCGAAAAGGTCGATGCCTGCGCCGCCCTCTACGAGCAGCAGGGAACGCGCGCCAATTTCGGCTTATTTTAGCCAAGGTAAGGGTTGATCCGACACAATTGAATTGAAGTCGCCTATTGAAGCATAGCGTGCGGCCCGCACCTTGCTGAACTTGCTGCTGTCCACCACAAGATGCTTTTGCATTGAGCGTTGCATGACCATCTGTTTGATCGGCACTTCATGAAAATGCGAACAAGTCACGCCGTGATGTCCGTCCACGCCGCCAGCAGACAGGAATGCTTTGTTGATATTGAGGCGCTTCAGCACCTCAATGCCTTCATCCCCCGAAAACGAGGCCGCTTCCGGATGATAGAGCCCGCCGAGCATGATCAGGCGGACATCGTTTCTGCTCGCTAGCTCCTCGGCAACATTAAGAGAATAGCAGATGGCGGTGACATGGCCACGTACCGGAATCTGCCGCGCCAGATGTGGCATCGTCGTTCCGCAGTCGATGAATATCGTGTCATGTGGCTCGATCAAAGCGGCAGCCTGCACGCATGCGCGCATCTTGGCCGCTGCATGGCTGTCCTTTTCCTGCTCCAGGACATAGTCGCTGCTGATTGCGCCGTCCTGAACCGGAATGATGTAGCCGCCAAGACAACTCAACCGTTCGCCGTCGGCGGCAATGTCGCGTCGAATGGTAATCTCGGATACGCCAAGCCGGGAGGCGGCATCCCGCAGCCTTAGGACGCCCGTTTCCTGAACTAGCTTGGCCAGCGCGTCCAACCTGGCATTGTGTGCACTTACTTTGCTCACCTTGTCTCCGTTTTCGGCTTCTCGCTGCGCTTCATATTTCGGTGTCACTTTGCTCGCAATCGCCTCTTTCTGCGCTTGACAGAAGAATAACAAACATGAAACGATCGAAACATAATGATCGGATTCTATCATAATAGTTCGCATTATCGGGAGAGGAAAACAACAGGTTTCTAGGTCACATCGTGACCTACGCACCGGGGCACGGGAGGCCTTTCCGGGAGAATGAGGAGGCGTCGGACGCGTGAGCAGCGGTTCCCGACGTGAGGAATCGAACATTATCGAGTGCTGCGACTGGAGTAGGTTCGGCACATTGCAGTTTCAAAGGGAGGAGTTATTCGTGAACAAGATTTTCACTACCATCGCGCTTGCTGCAACGCTTTCGGCCTCGGCTGTCTTTGCGCAAAGCGCCGTCGATGCGTCGAAGGTCAACAAGGAGCTGATCACAACGGCGAGCGGCAAAAAATATACCATTGCAACTGTCGTGAAGGTGGATGGTATTGCGTGGTTTGACCGCATGCGCGATGGCGTCGAGCAGTTCAAGGGCGATACCGGAAACGATGTCTGGATGGTTGGCCCAAGCCAGGCTGATGCCGCCGCTCAGGTGCAGATCGTTGAAAACCTCATCGCGCAGGGCGTTGATGCCATCGCCATCGTGCCGTTCTCGGTCGAAGCGGTGGAGCCGGTGCTCAAGAAAGCCCGAGATCGCGGCATCGTCGTCATCAGCCATGAGGCTTCCAACATCCAGAACGTCGATTTCGACATCGAAGCCTTCGACAACAAGGCCTATGGCGCGAACCTGATGAAGGAACTTGGCAAATCCATGGGCGGTAAGGGCAAGTATGTCGCCACCGTTGGCAGTCTGACCTCCAAGTCGCAGATGGAATGGATCGACGGCGCCGTCGAGTACCAGAAGGCAAACTTCCCGGAAATGTCGCAGGCGACCGAGCGGCTGGAAACCTATGACGACGCCAACACCGACTACACCAAACTCAAGGAAGCAATGACCGCCTATCCGGACATTACCGGTATTCTCGGCGCGCCGATGCCGACATCCGCAGGCGCTGGCCGCCTGATCGCCGAGGGCGGTCTGTCGGGCAGAGTTTTCTTCTCGGGCACGGGCCTGGTTTCAGTTGCCGGCGAATACATCAAGAACGACAATATCCAATACATCCAGTTCTGGGATCCGGCCGTTGCCGGTTATGCAATGAACATGCTGGCCGTCGCGGTTCTTGAGAAGAAGAGCGAGCAGATCAAGGCCGGTCTGAACATGGGTCTGCCCGGTTATGAAAGCCTGCTTGTTCCTGATGCCTCCAAGCCACACCTGCTCTATGGCGCGGGTTGGGTCGGCGTGACCAAGGAAAACATGGACAAGTACGACTTCTGATCCGAACCACGGAGGGAGGGGCAACCCCTCTCTCCGTGCACCCGCGTGTTTTCCAGCCTTGCACGAGGCCACTATGACTGAAAATCTGATCGAGCTGCGCCACATCGGTAAGCGGTTTGGCGGCGTGAAGGCGCTCGACGACGTATCGCTGAGCATTCGCCCGGGCGAAATCCATTGCCTTGCCGGTGAAAACGGTTCCGGCAAATCTACCGTCATCAAAATCATGTCCGGGGTTTACACACCCGAGGACGGTGAGATTCTGATCGACGGGAAGCCTGTCGGCAAACTCGATCCGGTAAAATCCGTTCACCACGGTATTCAGGTGATCTATCAGGATTTTTCGCTGTTTGGGAACCTGACGGTCGCCGAGAATCTGGCCATCAATACCTTTCTGATGGAAGGTCGCAAGACGGTCGACTGGCGACATGTCCGTGAGCTGGCCCAAAAGGCGTTGGACCGCCTCGGCGTGAGTATCGATCTTGATACGGATGTCGAAACCCTGCCGACTTCTGGAAAGCAGATCGTGGCGATTGCCCGTGCCGTCATGGCCGATGCACGCCTGATCATCATGGATGAGCCGACGACGGCGCTGACGCGCCATGAGGTTGATGCCCTCTTCAAGATTGTGCGTGATATTCAGGCGCAGGGCATCGCCGTGCTTTTCGTCAGCCATAAAATGCGCGAGATGCTGGAAATTAGCGAGCGCCTGACAGTTTTCCGCAATGGCAAGAAGGTGGCCGAAGGGCCGATCGCCGAATTCGATGAGCCGGCAATCACTCGCGCGATGACGGGGCAGGAGCTGACGGCCCACAGCTACCAGTGGGTAGCGCAGAAAGGCGCCGATACACCAGTGCTGGACGTGCGCAACCTCTCGGTTCCGGGTTCCGTGGAAAACGCCGACCTGACGTTAAGGCCAGGTGAAATTGTCGGTATTTCGGGCTTGATCGGTTCGGGGCGTACCGAACTTGCCCTGGCGCTGTTTGGCATGCGCCCCGATTTTACCGGTTCAGTGCGCCTTGCAGGCCGCGAGGTCCACCCAAGGACCGTTCAGGAGGGTATTGCTTGCGGCGTCGCTTATGTGCCGGAGGATCGCCTGACCGAGGGGCTATTCCTGAAGCAATCCATTGAGCGCAATATCATTGTCACGTCGATAGAGAAATTCGTCCGAGGTCTTTTCATTAATCGCAAAAAGGCGGATGAGACGACCCGCGAAATGTTCTCGGCCATGCAGATCGTGGCGCCGGGACCGCACACGCCGGTCAACCATTTGTCCGGTGGCAACGCACAGCGCGTCGTTCTGGCTCGCTGGCTGTTGACGGGCGCCAAAGTGCTGATCCTGAACGGCCCGACCGTCGGCGTCGATGTCGGTTCCAAAGCACAGATCCACACCATCATCCGCAAGCTGGCCGAAAAGGAAGGCCTCGCCGTGCTGATGATTTCCGACGATGTGCCGGAACTGGTGCAGAACTGCAACCGCGTGCTGGTCATGCATCGCGGCCGTTTCGTTGACGAGTTGTCTGGAGAGAGCATGACCGAAGACGCCGTTAACGACCGGCTCAAGATGCTGAATTGAGGGGCCGCAAGTCATGAAATTCCTGAAAAGCACAGAATCCATTATCGCCTGCGTCTTGCTCGCGGCCATGGTCATCATCGGTCTCATCAATCCAGCCTTCTGGTCGCTCGACAACATCTTCGGCCTGTTGCGCTCGAATGTCGTGATCGGCATCATGGCGCTCGGCGTATTGCTGGTGATGATTTCCGGCGGCATCGACGTATCATTCACGGCCTTTGCCATTGCGGCGATGTATCTGACCGTGCGCAGTATGGTCTATCTCGGCTATGATGGCGTGCTCATTCCGTTTGTTGCGGCAACGCTGATTGGGCTCGTTCTCGGTGCTTTCAACGGTTTCATTATCCATCGTTTCAGGATGATCCCGCTGATTGTGACTCTCGGGACGGGTTCGATTGTGCGTGGTCTGGTTCTCGGCCTCGTCGGTACCAGCATCGTCAACATCAACAAGATGCCAAAGGAACTGATCGAGTTCGGCAAGACCGATGTGATCTCGCTGACGTCGGCCACTGGATCGACTTTCGGCCTGACCGCGATGTTCCTGGTCTATCTGGGGCTGGCATTGGTCATTCATCTCATCCTTACCTACACCATGATCGGGCGCAGCGTTTATGCCTATGGCGGCTCTCCTGAAGCAGCCAAACGTGTTGGCTTCAATACAGGTGCGACGATCTTCTTTGTCTATTGCCTCGCCGGTGCGCTGGCGGGCTTCTCGGGCCTGCTGCATTCGTCGATGATCTGGCTTGCCAACCCGCGTGATTTTGTCGGTCTCGAACTCGACGTGATCGCGGCCGTGGTTCTGGGCGGTGCGTCAATCTTTGGCGGACGCGGCACGGTTCTCGGCACATTGATGGGCGTGTTCATGCTGGTGATGGTCAAAAACTCGCTGATCATCATGAAAGTGGACACCACCTGGCAGCGCGTCGTTGTCGGCCTGATTATCATCATTGCCACTGCCATCACGGCATGGCGCGACCGTAAAAGCATAGCGTGACGGGAGAGCGCATCATGAAAAATTCGTTCGACATACGTCGGCTTTTCGGCAACGACAGCAACATCATTCAGCTTCTTGTCATCACCGTCATCGTCTTTGCGCTGATGACCTGGATGAACCCGGGCAAGTTCCTGAACTACTACAATTTCGAATCCATCAGCTACATCATGCCCGAACTGGGGATCCTCTCCATCGCCATGATGATTGCCATGCTGACCGGTGGCATCGATCTTTCCGTGGTGGGGATTGCCAATCTGGCGGGCATCATCGCCGGCGTCTATTTCCATTCCACCATGGTTCAGGCGGGGCAATCCTCCACTTCGGGTGTTGTGTTTTCCACCGGGCTTGGCATCGTCCTCGCCATGGCGGTTGGCCTGCTGGCTGGTCTGATCAACGGCCTTTTGGTCGCGAAGCTGCGTATTACCCCGATACTGGCGACGCTCGGCACAGGTCAGGTTCTGATGGGGCTGGCCCTGGTGTTGACCGGCGGCCCGGCAATCGTTGGCTTCCCTGACGCGTGGAACTGGATCGGCAACGGCAAGGTCTTGGGTATAGCGACGCCGTTTCTGCTGTTCATCGGCGTCTGCATCACCGTGGCGATCCTGCTGACGCGCTCGACGCTCGGCATTAACCTGATGCTGATAGGCACCAATCCGCGGGCAGCCGTCTTCGCAGGCATCCGCAAGGATCGCATGATGCTCTATTCCTATATGCTGACCGGCGTTCTGGCGTCGCTGGCGGGCATCATTCTGTCGGGGCGAACCAATGCAGCGAAATCCGACTACGGCGCGTCCTATCTGCTGCAGGCGGTGCTGATTGCCGTTCTCGGCGGCACAAACCCGGCAGGCGGGAAGGGGCGGGTTCTCGGTATCGCCATTGCGCTGATCGCCCTCATGCTGCTGTCCTCCGGTTTCCAGATGATGCGGTTTTCCAACCACCTTATCGACTTCATCTGGGGCGCATTCCTCATTCTCGTCATCGCCATCAATGCATGGCGAAACCCCGGCAGGTGAGCCCATGCAGGTAACAGAATTTCATCTTCGCAGGCAGGACTTCACCGATCTCCCGCATCTTCTAGCCGCAACCGATGGGCTGAAGGTTACCACCTTCCGCTACGCCACCGGCGTTGAGGCGCTGCAATTGGAGAACCGCCACGGCCGGATCGTCATATTGCCATTCATGGGGCAGATGATCTGGAGCGTTGAGTTCAACGGTGTGGACCTGACTATGGGAAGCCGCTTTTCGATGCCGCGACCTGCCGGTTCAATTGTTGAGACATACGGATGTTTTGCATTCCATAGCGGCATGCTGCGAAACGGCTGCCCGTCGCCGCAGGATAATCATGCCCTGCATGGCGAAATGCCCTGTGCCGCCATGGACAAGGCTGGTTTCGTCATCGGTCACGATGCGCGCGGCGCCTATGTTCGGGTAACAGGCGAAGTCGAATATGTCATGGGCTTCGGTGCCAATTATCTGGCCCGACCCAGCGTGACTTTGCATGCTGAGGAAACGCTTTTTGACATGGTCATGGACATCCAGAACCTGTCTTCAGCGTCCATGGATCTCATGTATATGTGCCATGTGAACTTTGCCTATGCCGAGGGTGCGCAAATCGTTCAGCCGGTGCCCTACACGCCCGAGCAGGTGAAGGTCCGAACGGTCGTACCCGGCCACGTCACACCAAATCCCGATTACCTTTCCCTGCTGGATACGCTGGCAAGGCAGCCTTCGGCCATGGAAGTGCTCGACGAACCACAACGTTACGACCCCGAACAGGTGTTCTACGTCAACGGCCTGCCGGCGGACGGTGAGGGGCTGACGCATCTGATGATGCAACGACGTGAGGGAGATGGCTTTGCCATCTCCTATCCGCTCGCGGCCTTCCCCAAGACAGTGCGTTGGATCCTGGTCAATGGGGATTCGCAGGTTGCCGCTTTTGCCCTGCCATCCACCTGCGAGCCGGAAGGCTATCTGGCGGAGAAGGCCAAGAACAACGTGCAGAGACTATCACCGGGTGAACGCAGGGTGTTTCCTGTACGGCTGGGCTATCTCGACTGCGCTGCCGCCGATCAGTTCGGCGCCAGGATCAGCGCCCTTTAAAACAGATAAGCAGGGAATATCAGCATGAGTAAGAAAATCGGGGTCGTCGGCTCCAATATGGTCGATCTCATCACTTACGTGGACCGTATGCCCGGACCGGGCGAGACACTCGAGGCGCCCACCTTCGAGATGGGGTGCGGCGGAAAGGGTGCCAACCAGGCGGTTGCCGCGGCGCGCCTTGGTGCTGAAGTGATGATGGTCACCCGGGTCGGTGATGATGTCTTCGCCGATAACACCATCCGCAACCTCGAGAGCTTTGGCGTTGACACGCGTCATGTGGTGAAGGTTGCCGGCAAATCCAGCGGTGTCGCGCCGATCTTCGTCGAACAATCAGGCGAGAATTCCATCCTCATCGTCAAGGGAGCCAATGCCGACCTTTTACCTGTTGAGGTCGACAAGGCGGCCGCCGATCTCAAAGAGTGCGGCTTGATCCTGATGCAGATGGAAGTGCCAGTTGAGACCGTCTACCATACTGTCGAATTTGCAGCCCAGAACGGTATCGAGACGATCCTCAATCCCGCGCCTGCCGCTGCCAATCTCGATCCTGAGCGCATCCGCCAGGTAACCTTCCTCGTGCCGAACGAGAGCGAGCTCGCCTTGCTGTCGGGGTTGCCGACCGATACCGACGAAGACATCGTCACAGCCGCCCGTTCGCTGATCGCTCGTGGCATTCGCACCGTCATCGTGACCCTGGGCGGGCGCGGTGCGCGCATGATTACGTCAAATGAGATCGTCAACATCGAACCCGTCAAAGTAACCCCCAAGGATACCACGGGTGCGGGCGATGCCTTTATCGGCTCCTTTGCCCGCTTTTACGCCGAAACGCGCGAGGTCGTATCCTCCCTGAAGAAGGCATCGCTTTACGCGGCGCATTCCATCACCCGTCCCGGAACACAGAAGGCCTACGCCAGCCTTGAAGAGTTCGAGGCATTTTGCCGCGACCATGCCAATGCCGCAGCCTGACCAGAAGAATGGACAGAAAATGAGCGAAGCATTTCCCAGAAACAACGGCACCGCTCTCAAACCGGAATGGTTTGAGGATATATCGGTCAATCGCAGCGCCTCCGAACGGCGCGCCGCGACAATCACTGCCCGGCGCTCGGTCAAGAAGGAATACCAGGTCGCCTGGCAGATCAAGGCCATCACCTGCATCGATCTGACGACGCTCTCCGGCGACGACACGCCCGGCCGTGTGCGCCGCCTGTGCGCCAAAGCGCGCCGTCCGGTCCGGGAAGACATTCTCGAAGCACTAGGCCTTGCAGATGCCGGCATCACCACCGGCGCCGTCTGCGTTTATCCGACCATGGTGCCCCACGCCGTCAAGGCGCTGGAAGGCACGGCTATTCCGGTCGCATCGGTGGCGACGGGCTTTCCGTCCGGCCTGACGCCGCTGCCGCAACGGCTGGCCGAAATCCGCTATGCCGTCGAGCAAGGCGCCAGGGAGATCGATATCGTCATAACCCGCGAGTTCGTTCTGACGCAGAACTGGACAGCACTTTACGACGAGATTGCCGCGATGCGTGAAGCCTGCGGCGACGCCCATATGAAGGCTATCCTGGCGACGGGCGATCTCAACACGCTGACCAATGTTTATCGCGCCTCGATGGTGGCCATGCAGGCGGGCTCGGACTTCATCAAGACCTCGACCGGCAAAGAGGAGGTCAACGCCACCCTGCCGGTCAGTCTGACCATGGTACGGGCACTGCGCGATTATGGCGAACTGACCGGCCAGAAGGTCGGCTTCAAACCCGCAGGCGGGTTAAAAACGGCAAAGGACGCGCTGTCGTGGTTGACGCTGATGAAGGAGGAACTGGGTAATCGCTGGCTTGAGCCAGACCTGTTCCGCATCGGCGCCAGCTCGATGCTTGGCGATATCGAGCGGCAGCTCGAACATTTCGTAACCGGCCGCTATTCCAGCGCTCACCATCACGCTGCCGCATAAGGACTGAAAAATGCGACCCATTAAGGACATTTTGGAAACCATGGAATATGGCCCTTCCCCCGAAGCCAATGGTGATGTGAAGCAGTGGCTCGACACTCACGGACGTTCGTTCGGACATTATATCAACGGCCGGTTTGTTTCTCCCGATGGCCGCAAGACGATTGCCGTGTCAAACCCCGCAAACGGGGACAAGCTTGCGGACATTATTTGTGGCAATGAGGAAGACGTGGATCAGGCGGTCAAGGCCGCCCGCGCGGCCTTCGGAAAATGGTCGAAACTGTCGGGTCACGAACGCGCCCGTTACCTCTACGCCATCGCCCGCCATATCCAGAAGCGCGAGCGCTTCCTTTCCGTTCTGGAAACGATGGATAACGGCAAGCCGGTTCGCGAAACCCGTGATATCGACATTCCACTTGTCGCGCGACACTTTTACCATCACGCCGGATGGGCTGAAATGGTGGAAGACGAGTTCCGTGGTTTCTCGCCGGTCGGTGTTTGCGGTCAGGTGATCCCCTGGAACTTCCCCCTACTGATGCTGGCCTGGAAGATCGCGCCGGCGCTTGCCGCCGGCAATACCGTGGTGTTGAAGCCCGCCGATCTCACGCCGCTGACGGCTGTCGCGTTTGCGGAAATCTGCCACGAGGTTGGCCTTCCGGCCGGTGTCGTCAACATCGTGCAGGGCGATGGCTCGACAGGCGCTGCGATCTGCGGCCATGACGGCGTCGACAAGGTTGCATTCACCGGTTCGACCAAGATCGGCCGCGTTATTCGCGAGCAGATTGCCGGCTCGGGCAAAAAGCTGTCGCTGGAACTGGGCGGCAAGTCACCCTTCATCGTGTTCGAGGACGCCGATCTCGATGCGGCGGTTGAAGGTGTTGTTGACGCGATCTGGTTCAACCAGGGCGAAGTCTGCTGCGCCGGTTCCCGCCTGCTGGTGCAGGAGGGTATCGCCGAGAAATTTTATGCCCGGCTGAAAAAGCGGCTGGAAACCCTGCGGGTCGGCGATCCGCTCGACAAGTCGACTGATGTCGGCGCGATTGTTTCCGCCACGCAGGTGAAACGCATCACGGATCTGGTTCGAAAGGGCGTGGAAGAGGGCGGTGAACTCTGGCAGAGTTCCAACCCGTTGCCGGCCACCGGCAATTATGTCGCTCCCGGCTTCTTCACAGATGTCGATCAGGCCTCGACGGTCTGCCAGGTAGAAATCTTTGGCCCGATCGCCGCGGCAACCACATTCCGCACGCCGGACGAAGCCGTTTCGCTGGCCAACAACACCCGTTACGGCCTTGCCGCCTCGATCTGGTCGGAAAACATCAATGTCGCGCTTGATCTGGCTGCCCGGGTCAAAGCAGGCGTGGTCTGGATCAACTGTACCAATATGCTGGACGCCGGTGCAGGTTTTGGTGGCTACCGTGAAAGCGGTTTCGGCCGTGAAGGTGCGCGCGAAGGGCTTTACGAATATCTGGCGGCAGACTGGGAAAAGAACGTGCCGGTCACAAAGCCCGCTGAAGCCTTCAAACCATCAGCATTGCCGAATGCTGACAGTAAAATGGCGATCGATGGCCTTGATCGGACCATGAAGAACTATATCGGCGGCAAGCAGGCCCGCCCCGATGGCGGCTACAGTTATTCGGTGACCGGCAAGGGCAACGCCGTGATAGGCATGGCCGGAATAGGCAACCGCAAGGACATCCGCAATGCTGTCGAAGCCGCGTCAAAGGCAGGCAGTTGGAGTTCCGCAACCGCGCATAACCGCGCGCAGGTGCTCTATTATCTCGCGGAGAACCTCGATACACGGCGCGACGAATTCGTTGCCCGCATCATCGATAGCACCGGTTTGAGTGAAAAGAAGGCGAGGGACGAGTTCGACGTGTCTCTGCGCTGCATTTCCTATTACGCCGCCCAGGCCGACAAGTTCGATGGCGCTGTGCACTCGACCAAGTCGCGTCACGTCACGCTTGCCATGAATGAGCCGTGGGGCATCGTCGGTATCGTTTGCCCCGATGAGGTGCCGCTCCTCTCGCTGGTGTCGCTGGTGCTGCCGGCAATTGCCATGGGTAATCGCGTCGTGGTCATCCCGTCATCGCGCCATCCATTGATTGCCGGCGATTTCTATCAGGTGCTGGACACGTCGGATGTACCCGGCGGGGTCATCAATATTGTCACTGGCGAACGCGATCTGCTTGCAAAGACGCTGGCGGAGCATGATGAGGTTGCAGCTATCTGGTATTTCGGATCGGCTGACGGAAGCGCGATGGTCGAGCAAGCTTCTGCGGGCAACCTGAAGGCCACCTGGGTCAATAATGGGCGACAGCCCGATTGGCTTGACCGTACACAAGGGCAGGGCCGTGACTATTTGCGCAGGGCGATTCAGGTGAAGAACATCTGGGTGCCATACGGAGCCTGACCCGGACAATGCGGGGCCTGTGACTAACAAGATTGCCGACGGGGACCAGTGGCCCCCGTAAGGTTTTCCGTAGAAATCAACCCTGCAACTGCACCTACCCACTGTTGCCGTCACCTGTTGTGCTGTGAGGATGATAAAGGCGGTAACTCAAGCAATAGCGACGGGCAAATTGAGTTCTTGTCCACGCGACTATGTTCGGGAATGCTTAAGCTCCAAAGGAGGGATTCGTAAATGGGCTTTTAGATGATGAAAATATATTTTTGAATTAAATTCAGCTAAAAATCGTAGTGCCGAGTGAAAATTCATTGGTTACCAATAATATGTAGAATTATCGGCTATTATAGCGAAATAGAACTCTATTATTGATACGAGATACTTATCGATGGGTAGAAGCTCAACTCCAAATCATACCATGTGAGGAGCCGTAATATTTATATAGAGTTCTTTTAGGCAAACATTTACCATGATTTCAATGGCTTACGATCTCGCGAAAATCAGCATGACGGCCCTGATGCGGCCGGTTTTTGACGCCGGTGTCGCTCTGACGCGTCTCGACGAGCGCATTGCCCGTTCGCCGGCCGGGCAGGGCTTCCTCGAGCGCACCCACTTTGCCGACGCCTGCGCCTCGCTGTGGGTCGACGCCGTTCGATTCCTATCAAGGCGTGCAGTCGATAGTAGTTTGATGCACGCTCCAACAGACTATCTACATAACCTGGGTGTTCCGGTTCGTTGGCGGTTTAACGCGGATCGCGGGGAGCTTTGTCAGGAGTACTGTTGCGACTTTTGTCACGTGTAACCCATGGGCAATCGCGCGATTGTAGCTACAATCGCGGAACAGTTTTCGCCGGGTGGACAACATTTCAAGCGCAACCCTCGCCGAGCCTCAATCACGAGCTCTGGCAAAAAATACATCCGGTAATTGAGCTTGAGCGCCACGCATGGTTCCATGACGGACGCGTAGCTGATTCCTCCCCGTCGATGCCAAACCGCGATCCGAGAGGCCCATGTCGATTTCAGATACGATCTTTCGCCCTTTCGAGAGGCTGATACGGCCGCTCGACATTCCCTTCCGGCCGCTGCCGTCAAAAGGCCCCGTGGCGGTACTGCTGCATTTCATCGGGATGTTTCGCGGCGTCCTCATCGCGCTTGCCCTGTCCTCCATGGCGGTCGAAGCCATCAATTTGTCGATTATCTGGGGATTGTCCGTGATCGTCGATGGCGTGACGGCGCAGGGTGCGGAGGCTTTCTTGCGCAATGAATGGCCGCTGCTTGCTGCGCTCGGACTGCTGATATTTCCCGCGATGCCGATGGCGTCATTTCTTCTCAATACGCTCAATTCGCACACGCTCGGCATCGCCGTGCCCGCGGCCATCCAGTGGCAGGGCCACAAGGCCGTGGAGCGGCAGGATCTGGCATTTTTCCATGAGCTTTATGCGGGACAGGTTGCCTCGCGTCTCTCGCAAGTTTCGTCGGCAGTTCAGCAGCAGATCATCAACGCATTCCAGATCGGACCGCGTTTCCTGTTGCAAATGATCGGCTCTCTTGCGCTCCTTGCCGCCTTGTCCTGGCAGCTGGCGCTGCCGGTGTTCATCTGGATCGTGCTAAATGTGGTTCTCGCCGTTAAACTGGCTCCCGTCTTCACGGAGCGGTCACGGCGCTCGGCGAAACAAAAGAGCCTTGTCTCGGGCGCGATCACTGATCTCTACAGCAATATGCAGATGATCAAGCAGTTCGCCGCCGAAGACAGCGAGGCGGGCGCTATTCGTCGCGTTCTGATGAAGGCGGTGCAGACGCAGCACAGGGAGCAGCGTGTTTACCGCGCGTCGGAGCTGGTTGTCGTGGCGCTTAACATGGCGCTGTGGCTGGCGATCCTGTCGGTGGGGTTTTCCGGTCTGGTGAAGGGCTTCATCACGGTCGGGGAATTCGTCGGCGCCGTCTATATCCTGCAACGCTTGTCGGGGCACACATTCACTTTCCTGCAGATGGGGCAGCAAATATTTCAGGCTATTGGGACCATCAAGGATGCCATGCCTGTCATGACGACACCACCGACCATAACCGACAGGGCAGGTGCTGCGGAGCTGAGTGTTTCACATGGGAACATCGATTTCGACCATATCCGCTTTGCCTACAAGTCTGGCAAGCCGGTTATCGATGATCTGTCGCTGACCGTGCGCGCCGGGGAGAAGGTCGGACTTGTAGGTCTGTCCGGCGCGGGAAAAACCACGCTGGTTAATCTGCTCCTGCGGTTCTACGACATTCAGGAGGGCGCCATTCGAATCGACGGTCAGGATATTCGTGATGTTACGCAGGCGAGCCTGCGCCGCAATATCGGGGTGATTGCCCAGGATGTGGCGCTGCTGCACCGGTCCGTGGGGGATAACATTCGCTATGGTCGGCCGGATGCGACGCTGGAAGATATCGAGCGGGCGGCGAAAGTGGCGAAGGCGGATGCCTTCATTGCCGATCTCGCCGATAGTGAGGGTCGGAAAGGGTATCTCGCTTTTGTCGGAGACCGTGGCATCAAGCTTTCCGGCGGGCAGCGACAGCGGGTCGCCATTGCGCGCGTGCTGTTGAAAGACGCGCCTATCCTGATCCTCGATGAAGCCACCTCCGCGCTTGATAGCGAGTCCGAGGCCGCCATTCAGGAGAAGCTCAATCTTGTGATGGATGGCAAAACGGTGATCGCCATCGCCCATCGCCTGTCGACCATTGCACGGATGGACCGGATTATCGTGCTGGATCACGGCCGGATTGTCGAAGAGGGACGACCGGACGAACTGGTCGAGCGGGACGGGCTGTTTGCACGGCTCTGGAAACGCCAGATTGGCGGCTTCATTCCAGAAGATGAGGGGGTGACGTCGTAACCGGCAGTCGACCATCCCGCGGAAACCTGTGCTTCGTCGCTGCTACGAGATTGCGACGATCGAATAGTCCGGCGCGCCTTGCCAGATTAGATCCCAGGACGCGCCGGGCCGGACGTTCTGGACAGCCCCCGGATCGAAACAAACCAGGCAGTTTCCGACGGGCGCACGGACGGAGGGATAGATGAGGCCGCGGCTTCCATCTCTTCGCAACCGGGCGGCCAGTTCCTGTCCCTCGAGATAGCCAACCTCCGGGTCCGGGTTGAGCGCGGCGTGTTCGGGTTCATCGGTCAGGTCGTCGAATTCTCCGATGAAGTCGGAGATCAGTTCGACATAACGGCCGCTGTCATGGAACGACCCGGCGAAACGAAGCTCGCGGGTTCTGTGCCATGCGACCTCCGCGACCGATACCATCACGTCCCAGGCGCGATACCAGGCTCCGCGATCTTCGGAGTTGAAGCGATTGCCTCCTGTCCGCGTATAGGTGAAGGCCGCATTGACATGCGTGTCGCCGTAGATCCTGAGATCACGGTTGCGCCGCCGCCAGGCAAGCTCTCGCGGATCGAGATGCGGATTGCGGCCGCGCTCGGCGAGCAACCGGGCGCTGGTCAACCCCTCAATCTCGGCCAGAACCTCCAGTTCCTCGTCGCTGTCGACCAGTAGACGACGGCGCTGGCCTTTGAGAGAGGCGTGCCGCAGCTTTGCTTGCTCCTCCAGCACGATGCAAGATTGGACATGGTGGGAGCGGCTTGTATTCCGTGCCGATTTTGTGGCCGCCATCCATGTATTGAAGATAGCCAGCCGTTGGCTGGCACCCTACGTTTATTGAGTTCTTTTTCGAGTCAGCCTCTCAGGCACAACTACCGGGAACGTTATTCGCTCGAACCCAAAAGTCCTCGTCTCGATAATGACGTTCCTGATTGGGATTTCCATTCTCATTCAAAGTTTGACGCCAAAGAACGTGGTGGCGGCAGGGTATTGTTGGGATCGTCACAGGCAAATTCTTCGATCGGGGGATCGCAGAGAAGCGATGACGGTCAATTCTCACACCTTCATCTGTCTGGCGGCGGTGAATTGCCGCCCTAATACAGGAGCGGCCAAAAGCAGTCCTATGAGCGACGACACGAGTTCGGGAACGACTAACAGGATCGCCGCCAAGATCAGCATTGTTCTCTCCCACCAA
>NZ_JAQKGP010000041.1:0-21702 GCF_027956525.1 Agrobacterium sp. ST15.13.013 | reverse complement strand
TGAAAGGGTGGTTTTTGTTTGGCGGCGATCGATCGTAATAACAATATCATGATATTGTTATTACGATCGATCGCCGCCAAACAAAAACCACCCTTTCAATCAATGCTCAGCCAGATTCCTGCTAAAATCCTTAGCTTCCGCACTAAACCCGCATAAATCATCCGACCAAGCATAGCAGTCCGCCAGGTAAGCAAATGCATAAATTATATGTTTACTCAGTTATCCATATAAATATATATGTTTTAAACATCCTCATTTTGCGACCGGCAGGAATCCTCTCGGCCCCTCGGCACGCAAAACAATATTCCATCCAAAAAGTATAAATATACAAATATATGTATTGCCGTGGATGTTATAGCAAAAATATTCCCATGACCCCACCACCCGCCTCAGGCGCGCTTCTGAGTGAAGCCTAATAAATCCGTCAAATCAAAAATGCGAAAATATATAATTTGCAAAACGTAGCCGACGAAACATTCGCCTGCCTTCTACGGACATAAGAACATCGGGAAGCTTCAAAGCTTTTCCAGCTTGGCAAGGAAAAAACGATCACTCCAAAGAGCCGTGGATTTAAGCTCGGCTGGACGAAGAAACCGTCGAACATCCCCGGCAGCCTCTTTCCAGTCGATACGTTTGATCGTTTCTGAAAGAGCCGCTTTCAGCCAGGCAGCATCTACATGGACAGTCTCATCTCCTGCCCATGGACCAGCCTGCATCAGCGCATTGCGCAAAAGGTCCAGATTTGGCGAGACGCTGCGGGACACATACCAGGAGAAGTCATACCAATCACGCCCCTTGAGAAAACCACGGCATAGAAGAGCGTGTATCTTGAGCGCAAAATTGGAAGGCAAATCCTGATGGCGGACCTCACAATCAGCCGGAAAATCAAGGTAGGTAGTTTCCTCACCCGATCCCGCAGGCGGATTAACGTCAATCTCAAGTTTGATACGAATTGTCTTGGGTCTACCTCTTCCCGCAAATGACAGATCCAACTGGCTCGCGATTGAGTCATCTTTGATAATAGCCTGACGGATCGCCGTATCCATCCGCACCTTGGGATGTGCCTCCAATTCCAACCCGAACTGGCCGACAACATCCGTCAGAACCTTGAGATAAGGAGACCAGTTGAAACCCGTGTCGGGAGCCCGCAGAAGAAAATCGAGGTCCTCGGAAAAACGCGGCAGGCCATGAAGAATGCGAAGGCTTGTACCACCCTGAAAAAGAGCCACATCGAAAAAATCGCCCCGCCACAAAGCGTAGAGTACGACCTCCTGCAGTATTTCCTTGATGGCATTCTCTTCCTCTATTGCACTCTCCGCCGCGTATTGCCGAAGCTTGTCCCGGATAATCTCAATCATGCCCTGACCTCGACATCATGCAGACACCTGGAAGGCATCAGAGCACCTTCCAGCGCCCGGAGAAAGACATTCGCAGCCTTGTGCTTGTACACCGGCTTCAATGCAGCAAAATCCTTGCGTCGCAATCCGAAAAGGGCATCTTCCTCAATCCTCATACCAATCGTAAGCCATTCAAGCCCGCTCCACTCCACCTTGCGAAGCGCTACCAGATCCATAAGCGCCCGAAGAGGCCTGGCAACGAACGCAATCGAGCCGTTGAGCGGGACACGGTCAACACTCGTCATGAACCGATAATCGTTGATCGCCAGAGGATGATAGCTGAAGGTCCCGAACCCGGGCGTCGAAAAATCCTGGCTTTTGCGTCCAGGTGAAACACTGGCGGTAACAAACACCGCCTCCGGAATCCATCCATGAAACGACAGTGCTGTCTCGAAAGAGATATAGCTGCCCGGCACGAGGTTTTGGGCGACGGCAAACGGATGAACCGGGTCACGTCGATAGCGTCGCGCCAGCACATAACAACCACGCTTCAGGCGGATGAGGGACCCGTCTTTCAAAGCGCGGTTGACAAGGCCATAACGGCGCGCGTCACTGCCGCCCAGCAACTCGGCGAGTTGCCGGTCATTCAGAAAACGATCAGCCAGTCCGGCCGCAGAAATCTGGTCCACCAACGAAGACATAATTCTTGATACTTCCAATTCATGAAAGTTTCAAGAACTTTTATACAAGTCTCGAACCCGTTCCCGGTAGGATGCACGTTCGAGTATCGAGTGCTTTATAGCAAGGATGGCCGGCGCATCGTCGGTTTCGACAACGAACGCGGCAAAGGCGATCATTGCCATCTCGACGGCGACGAGCATCCTTACATGTTCACAACGACCGATGCCCTCCTGTCCGACTTTCGGAAGGAGATAATCAAGAGGAGGAAGAAGCCTTGATTCAAATCAGAGCAGACAGCGAACCTGCCCTCAATGAGGTTTTTGAAAGGGCAACGAACGCCATGCGTTCAGGCAATCCCTCAGAACCCGTGGCAGTCTTCACCTTTTCGTCGCCCGCACAGCTTTTTTCTGTCATCACCCCAAAAAGGTGGGAATTGATTGAACATCTTCAGAAGATCGGTCCATCGAGCATACGCGGACTTGCCCGATCCGTCGAACGTGACGTTAAGCGTGTCCACCAGGACGTGTCCGCATTGTCGGACTGGGGTATATTCGAACAAACCGAAGACGGAAAGGTTCATGTACCCTACGAAGTCATCCACGCGAATTTCGACCTCAGAGCGGCAGCCTGATCAGGGACCGCAACGCAAGCCATCGCCGGGTCAATATGATCGAGGCCCTCAAGATGTCGACGGCGAGGGTTTCCGACGAAGTTCATCGTCCGCCTAACGTGTTCCAGACCCTGCGGGGCTTGATCGATCGCAATCGCCGCCGGACGGCGCACCGGCCAGTTCCTGCTACTCGGCTCGGCTTCCATCGATCTCAAACAATCTGGAGAAACACTGGCTGGCCGCATAGCATATCTTGAAATGCAGCCTGTCGATGGATTGGAAGTGCCGGCAAATGCAATGGACAAACTTTGGCTAAGGGGTGGATTTCCCGATAGTTTCCTTGCTTCCAGCGACAGTGGGAGCACCACTTCCGACCGCATGGCGGGGCTTCCTACTGCGGCTGCGGAACACGGTTTGCGTCCCGGTGCCCAACTTGGAGGCAACCGCTGCACGAACGTTCATGGCGACGGCATCCAGCATGAATGTATAGCGGCTTGCAGCTATAAGAGGAGCCCACACCTTGAACGCCTGTAATTTTGACGCTATATTGCGTCAGTATCTTTGGCTTATCAAAGGAGACGATCATGGCTCTCGCACAATATGCTGACAAAGGGCTGTTCGCGCCAAGAAAAATCGCCGACGTCCTTCATACAACAAGTGACGATATCGCACGCAGTGCCGGGTTGGGCAAAGATTCCGTACAGCGCAAAGAACGCATCAAGTCGGACAAGACCCAACGGCGACTGCGCGAAATGATCGAAGTCATCAACAAGGTGGAGGCCCGTTTCGGATCTGCACTCATGGCATATGCCTGGTATCGTTCAGAGCCTCTCTCAGGCTTTTCTGGCCACACAGCAATGCAGCTCGTCCGAGACGGGCGCGCTCACGAAGTACTCGAGTACATCGACGCGATAGACGCTGGCGTGCATGCCTGACGGCCTGATGCACTACCAGGGTAAACTCTACCGGGCGCTTAATCCCGTTTTCGCTCGTGAGCCGCTCTCCGGGCGAGGTGCCGAGCTTTATGGCGGCAGATTCAATCCAAAAGGCATGCCTGCACTCTACACGTCAGTGACAGTCATCACGGCATTGAAGGAAGCAAATCAGGCGGGCAGCTTACAGCCTACAACTCTTGTCTCCTACGATGCCGACATCACACCGCTGTTTGATACTCGCGATGGCGCCCTGCTTCATGATCATGGTATTGACGGTCAAACTCTCAGCACCCCGACTTGGCGAGACGACATGAATGTGTTCGGTGAAGCCCCCACACAACGTCTTGCCCGGTCTCTGAAAAACGAGGGCTTTTGCGGTTTGATCGTCAGGAGCTTTGCTCCGGGGGCGACTGATATCGACCTGAACGTCGTCCTTTGGACATGGGGAGACACCGTTCCACATCAGTTGATCCTAATCGATGATGAGCAGCGCTTGTCACGCTGAAACCGCTGTGAAATCTCCGTGGGCGGCAAGAATGCGTCTAAAACACCCATTATAATGGGTCAATTAATTGAAAATCCGCCGTAAATGACCCACTGAAATGGGCCAATATACGCAGGCTGACGCTCATGCTGCGAGACGGCGGACATCTAGTCCGGCTCGCCACTGCATCCGTCTACCTCCTTCGGGCTCAATCCGATGCTCTCATATACACGTCACATGACGGTTTATTCCTGTGTCCGCATCGAGCTCGTCTCAAGCCCTCAATAATAAGCAGTCTCAATTATTGCGTTGGTCGGCGGGCGCTCTGGCCTAACTGCCGAGAGGGATACTTAAATAACCTCTGCGAAAGCTGTGACGCATCTAACCGCAGACAACCGACTACCCGACGTGTTTTTTCCCAGTAGTGCCGATCTCAATACGGCCTGTTGTCCTGGGCTCACAATAAATGCCAAGCGCGCGCTTGGTGTTTCTCAGCATGGTTCGGAGGATTTCAGGCTGCTCCTTCAGCTCCGGCTGGGCGATAAGAGTCATGCCACAGCGTTTTGTCGTTTCCGTCACCGTGACCTCAACTGCGCCGAAACTGATGACGTCGCCGATCCAGCCAAATTCTGAAAAGCCGGACATGTCTTCCGTTTCAAGTAGGATGTTGGGACGAAAACGCAGCCGGTCGATAGTGCTTTGTGGTGTCATCCGCTGAAGTTCGCACAACGAGGAGGTAGTCACTAAATGCAGGGGCGATACCGAATAGCGATTTCTGATTTGCGGAACAGAGGGTGCTAGAGGATCCGCAGCGGCGTAACTGCCGATCGCCACTTCAAATCCGAAATGCGCTGACAGCGCCTGCGGCAATTGAGAATCTTCGAGGTATAGCCATCGTCCGTTTGGAAACCCGATACGAACGCCATTCTCATCTATGGCGCTCTTAAGAAAAAGCGCCGGGCGCCAACGAGCGTCTTTTTCCGGCGCCGCGACTACGCCGGACACGGGATCAAAGAGGCCGAAACGCCTATCTCCCGTGATCCCATTCAGACTGATGTCGGCCTCATGGCATATTTCCCCGCCGAGTGAGCTCACTGGGTATCGCCATATTTCCACGATTTTCCCGAATGCCGGCATTGGTCGAATGCGCTCCGTCATCATCACTTCCCGTCTGCTACTGTCAGGCCGTTAAAAGTATCGACGGAAATGCGGTTTTGCTCAGGTCTTCCAAAATGGCCTCCGCAGCGGTCTCGCCCAGTTCCGCTGCGCTTGTTATGCCCTGAACGAACGGATGCTTGTGCAACAAAAAGGGAATGGCCACACAGTAAAGGCGGTTCGACAGCAGGCCCGTATCGAGCGGACGGTAACTTTCGTCCACCGCTATACCACCGGTTCTTCTGACAATTGTGTCGTTCTCTTCAATAGCCAATGGAGTCCCGGACTCCACTGTCATTGCTGGTTTCACAGTCCCGCGCCGCAGCGAAGGGAAAGGCAGGTCCCGGGCGGAGAGGGCAGTCTGGCCAGTGGCATCGATAAAGCTGTCGAATATCTCTTCGGCATCCCTCATCCGCACCCTCGCCCCGCGCGAAAGACCATCAGTATCGATGGAATAATCGTGGCCGAGCCGCATAATCTCGAGCCGGCCGGCATTCCGTAGTGCAAGAAGACGCTTGATCGACAAATGCGGAACTGTCGCATAGTCATCAATGAAGACACTTTTGAACGACTTGTTAAACCGGCCCAGATCCTGTGTGTCCAAATGTGGGATCGCCCGCGCGATAATTTCGTGTGTTATCAAAATGGCGTAGCGCCAGGGTACCGTGACACGTTCCCGGGCATTATGCTCAACCTCCGCAAGGTTCGCTGCTGCCCAGGCGAATGGATCAGTGGCTGACCGGCGCCCATAATAAGCTTCCGCGAAACTATCGACGGTAAGGCTGTTCAAGCCTATCTCAGAGGCGTAGTCGGGATCAGCAGTCGCGATTTCACGGCGAAAAAGTTCAAACACCCTGTCGAGCAAACCAACCGGTCCTCGTCCAATCTCCTGATCCACGGCCTCCTGCGTGCATACATTTGGCATTGAATATGGAAGCGGGCCGTAGAAGTCAGCTTCCGGCAACAACCCCTTGCGCGACATCATCACGGCCGAGAAATTCTCGTGGCCGGTGGCAGCGTGGAACTGCAATATTCCCGCCTCATCATGGATAAATGAACCGCACGATACCGCGACGGTTAACAGGGCATCGATGCCGCTCAGAGACGTTCCCAATATACCAAGCCGACCATGGCAGGCTGCCTTAAGGCCTGCCGCCGGCCATGGAGACGCAAAATAACCGGGTCTCACCTCGGTTTTATCTGGCCAGTTGTGGCCTGTCGCCATCACGACATGGTCAAAAATGGCATCAAAACTGCCATCATTCGTATCGACGCTGACGCGGATCTGATCGATACCGAGAACGATATCCCTGACACAATGGCCGGGGCACACATCGACCTCATGCCCGCGGTTCCTCGCGTCTGTCACAATGGCTGTGAATTGTGTGTGAAAATAATCGCCCAGAACGAGCCGTGGATAGAATTCGCGCTCATTGATTCCAGATCGCACAATGGAGAAGCGGCTCAGATAATCGTCACTCTGGCTGTACAGCCAGTCGATCAGCGACATGGGCATTGGAGGTATTTCAATGCTGGGGATATTGGACAGCATTACCGGATCGTTGGCACCCGGAAGATAGGGCGTCCCCTTTCCGGCCAGCATTTCGGCTTCGTAAACGGTGATGGAGAGTGGTGCGGGAGACTGAACCAGACGCTGAAGTGTGAAAATACCGGTGGGACCTGACCCAATGATGCAAACCCGACTGCCCATACGCACGTACTCCAATGCCATCTATTACAGCAGGTCATAACGGCGAGACGGGCGTCGCGTTCCCGCAGCGTTCCGTTTCGTACGGTCTGTGACAAATATGCCCGTAATCGCGCTTTGCGGACGGCCCGAGGCGCGCGGTAATGAACTGATGGGGTTGCATCGCTGTCTCAGCTGATGCGTCGTCCCACATTGGAGGCTCGTCCCGCGAAGCTCCATCATATTGCAGGTCTGCATAACAAGCAAAAATCCGCCAATTAAACCCCCTCCCTCTGCCAGCAATGGTTTGCTTACAAATTTTATATGTTCTATATCACTACGACATAAATTATATGTTTAATGATATCCTTCCCTGTCTCAAATCAATGGCGCGCGCCGCGATCAATCATTCACTCAAGCCCACAAGTAGTACATAATTCCACCATATAAGTATAAAACCACAATATATGTATATACTGGTCGTATTGTAGTAAAATATTTCAAGCATAAATACCCTTGAAACAAGTTCGCCGTGATCGCTGTCGAACGTTCGAAACCTGTTTTGCCAGATGATGCGATTGTCGAGATCGTTGTGTGGAAGCTGCCCGAACCCGGCAGCCCCCACTTGTCCAAGTATCGAGTGTTTTATGGCAGGGACGGCAGGCGTATCGTCGGTTTCGACAACGAAGGTGGCAAAGGTCATCGTCGGCCTTTAAGCCAGCCGATTACCATTCAAGAACCTGTCGAGTTCAGCGGTCCGAGTTCTGGCTAACTGAACTTCCCCAGCAAACTCAGGCCATCGGTCTACGGCTGCTCTAACCTGTTCTATAACTTCCCGTGCGTCCTGATCAGAAATTGAGGCCCCTTTGGAGACTGCCAGAAGGTGGGACATGCTGGGATTCCTGCCTTCCCCGGCTATTGCCGTGCTGTGCTCTCCACCTGGTCCCGACGAAAAAGTAAGATCGTATGCGGGCGCCAGAGACCAGCGGCCATTCCCGTCCATAAGGAAGGCGTGGTTCTTCGCATGGTCGTCGCGATTTCTGGCATAGACATTGAACACCATGTTTCGGAACATCTTCAGGACTTCCGTAGCGTCGCGGGTCATTATGTGAGTAAGCTTGTGCAGTTGCTCATAGTTCACACTTGCTTCACGATGGCTGGCATTCAGCAGGCCGCTTGCCGTGTGCATGTGGAGCCTGCCCGCAGGGGTCCTGTCAAAACGTTTCGTCGCAAAAAGCCGTCGTCCTTTCCTGGTCTCCAGCAGCAGGGTGTCGGCCATCGTCAGTCCTGCAGCGACCGCCATAAGCGAATAGGCTTTTTCTTCCGGACCGATCTCCCGCGGATCATCGGAACTTGGCGCCTTGACCATCCACCTTTCAAACCCCGGATCCAACGGTTGGCCATAATCCAGAACGCATCTGTTTTCCGCCTGGTTGAAGCCGATCATAATCTTCGGCCGCGCGCCCGCAGATCCACCCTGCGCGCCCTGCAAGCTGTCAATATCAGCCACGTCCATTTCAGCCTGCACCAACTCGACCTGATCAGCGAACCAGTCGAGATCGGTGACGGCCTGAGGCTCCTGGTCGTCTGGCAATTCAGGAACATATGAGAGCGCGCCCATTCCCGTTCTGCCCACTGCCGACAGACGGTCGATCGGGGTAAGCCGGGTATAGTCGATGCCCGCCCGCTGAAGCCGGCGGTCCAGCAACAGCCGACCCCAACCATCCGGCAGGCTGTCGTTGAACAGCCCGTGAAGCCCGTCAAATGGATCGCGAGGCGCCGCAATCAATCCAGTGGAGGCCATCATATGGAATGGTGAAACCAAAAGGGGCGCCGCCAGAAACTCCGCCGCGTACTCGAAATACGCCCGCCGTTCCCTGCCGCTCCAGGCAAGCGTCCCGAGCTTTCTCTCATTCCCTTCGAGCTCCAGATAAACGCTCATCTTCTGGATTGACGTGAACTTCATTTCCGGCGCACACGGTGCTTGAGAGGACGATCAATGACATCATCGATATTCTGTGGCGGCCGACCCGGGAACAGCCGTTCAAATTCCGCCTCCGCCTCAAGAGCAAAGGCAATTTTCACGAGACTCTCGAGAGAAATTTTGCCGGTTTCTTCAAATAGCCTCAGCGATCCGTAGGAGACATTCGATCTCGCAGCCAATTCGCGTTGGGTCAATCCTTGCTGGATCCGCCGGCGCTTCATCCTATCCGCCAGGTCCCGGATAACCTCCACAGGAGAAGACATTTTAAATGCTAACATATTATCATCCACGCGCGAATCAGACTTTTTAATGCCAATATAATAGCAATTAAAATAAATCGCAACTCACCTGCACGCTCAGAAAACTTGGCTTTATGACCCGTTGCGTATTGTAGGACTGCATCATCGCGGCCGTTTTCCACCATCGGTCAGCCGTTAAAAGGAATACGACTTTTCCTTATAACGGCCTTACTAACCGTCGTGCGTTATATGAATTCGCCACAAATGACCTGCCTTCGTCTCTCAAGAATGCTGGCGTCTGCGAAATCCACACCATGGAACAGTGCTTCCGTCGCGGTCGAGATACTGAAGCCTGGCTTGCCAGGCTGCGCCAGAAGCGTGCTGACGGTCTGCGGAACTGTCTCTTCCATGCCAAAAGGCGCATCCGGCCCACCAAGCTTCATTGCCGCCTCATTTGTCGTTACGCTTGCTCTGAGCAGCCGCTGAGGTTAGCCCTTTACCAAACCATTGCAATGGCTCCGACCGGCCCAAAGCGGACGTAGAGCTCCAACCAGGTAGCAGCATCAGCAATCCATGACGTCGCGTTCATTCGATGCGTCGTATTTCCTGAGTTCGCCTCGCATTTTACCGCTCCAGCGGCTGACAAACGCGATCGTGTCGGCTGCCTGCAAATGAGCGCTAAGCGCAGCCTGACCGACCCAACGTTCCGATATCAGCAATCGACCTGATTGTGGATCGTCCACGGCAGCATCATACGTGATGCTTCCCGGACGCTTTCGTGTTGTGGATGCCAGCGCATTCAGTTCTGTCATGAATTTCGCCAGATCGGCTGGATCGACGTGGATGTAGCCGGTTATAATCAGCATGGGATAGCCCCTCCATCAGCGCCCCGACCACCTGTTCACGGCGGCCTGGGCCCTGACTGGTCAAGTGGTGATCAGACGGCGACCAGCACGATCTTGCCCTGGATGCTTTTTTCGGAAGCACGACGATGCGCTGCCGATGCCTCGGCCAGCGGATAAGTGCTGTCGATCACCACCCGTACGGAGCCGTCCTCAAGCAGACGGCCGGCCTCTGCCAATTGCGCGCCGTTCGAGCGCACCTGCGTAGTCGAGACGGTTATCTTCCGCCGGGCGGCTTCGTCATGGCCTGAGAAACCCAGCGGGTTGACGAGAAACAGGGCGCCATACGGCTTAATGCTGGGGAGAAAGCGTTCCATGTTCGCGCCGCCGACGGCATCGAGTACCAAATCAACATCCTTGGTCACGGTTTCGGCAGACGTCTTAGTGTAGTCGATGAAGATATCGGCACCGAGATCATTGAGAAGCGCCTCGTGTTTGCCGGAAGCAACGGCAACCACCTTCGCGCCTTGCCATTTCGCGATCTGGACTGCGAGATGGCCGACGCCGCCGGCGGCACCGTTCACCAGCACTGTCTTGCCCTCGAGCGGAGCCGGGGCATGCGGGAAGGTCTGGAAAGGGTTCGGCGCATCGTGTCCCAGATCGACCAAAAATTGCCAGGCGGTCAGAAGCGACATCGGCGCGCCGGCAGCCTGGATGTGGTCGATCCCGGCGGGCTTCAGCGCCAAGTCCGATGCGGGAACACGAACATATTCGGCATAGGCGCTGCTTCCCGTCATGAGGTCATGCGGGAACCGGACCATCGCATGGACATCGTCGCCGACCTTGAACTGCGACACGTCTTCTCCGACGGCCGCAACCGTGCCGGAAACGTCCGTGCCAAGGATCAGCGGAAAGCTTGGATTGGGCTGCCATTCCTGCGGGAGAGCACGATAACCATCCCGCAGATAGAGATCCGGCGGGTTGAGGCTCGCGGCATGGACGCGAACAAGCACGTCGTCCGCCGAGATTTCCGGTCGGGGTGCATCCTCATAGAGGAGGACATCTGGTCCACCGAATTCGTGCAATCGCACGGCTTTCATCATGTCAGTCATCATGGCCTCGCTTGGATATCGGTTTCGATGACTGAAGATACGATCAACTCCTTCGATTGATAATCATCAGACAATTCGCTTTAATAGTGCCATGAAGGAACAAATCGGAATTGATAGGTTGACGGGGTTGATTGCATTCGCTCGCGCCGGTTCGCTCGGAAGCTACACCGCCGCCGCCCGCTCCTTGTCCATCTCACCCTCGGCGGTCAGCAAAAGCATACAGCGGCTGGAGAAGCAGCTCGGCGTTTCGCTTTTTGCGCGCACGACACGTTCCCTGAAGCTGACGGCCGAGGGCCGCGATCTGCATGAGCGTACGCTGAGGCTGCTGTACGACGCCGAAGAGATCGAGCAGGCGGCCAAAGCGGCGCGCACCGAGCCCGCCGGCACATTGCGGATCGCGGCATCTTTGCCGATCGGCCTGCACGTAATAGCGCCGGTGCTCCCTAAGTTTCGCAGGCTCCATCCGAAGGTTAACATAGATCTGCGTCTGAGCGATCACATGGTTGATCTTAACGAAGGCGGCTTCGATGTAGCGGTCCGCATCGGCGATCTGTCAGACTCGCGCCTGCTTTCCCGCCGCCTTCTGCCGCATCGGCTATGCTGCTATGCCTCGCCCGAATATCTGGCCGGGCGCGGCCCGCCGACCCATCCGGACCAATTAGCAGAGCACGACACTGTCAGCCTGCGCTACCAGAGTAGCGGCCAGCTATTCCGCTGGCCTTTCCGCGTCGGGAACAGGGAGGTCGAGATCGTGCCGTCCTCCGGCATCATCGTAGACGCGAGCGAAGCCGTTCTTGCGACGATCTCGGCGGGTGCCGGCATTGGAATGGCAACGAGTTTCATGGCCAGCCCCTGGGTGAGGCGTGGAGCGCTCGTGCCGGTTCTGGCCGACTATGCGGTGGACCGGCACAATATAACAGCGCTGTGGCCCGAGAGCCGACGGTCGAACCCCGCCGTCCGCGCCTTCCTCAACACCCTAGCAGAGCTGTCGTGACATTGGCAGTGAATGTCTGCTTCTGGCGCGAGGCGGAAGACGCCTGGCGGCCCATTGCGGACATAGTCTGCCTGACTGCAAATCTCGGACGCGCGACTGGAAAAGCCGCGCATATTGCAGTGGTGCTATAACGTCCAGCCACCGTCTATGGTCAGACTGGACCCGGTCATGTACGCCGATGCCGGACTGGCGAGATACGATACCAAGCCTGCGATTTCGGCGGGATCGGCCACCCGCTTGAGCGGACTATTGTTCGCAAGGGCCTCGATCGCGCCAGCGTTCATCGGCGTGTCAGTCGGACCGGGCTGGACGTTGTTGACGGTGATCTGTCGTGGAGCCAGGTCAAGTGCCAGGCCCTTCACCATCGCGGCAACGGCCGCCTTGGTGAACTGGTAGACGGATGCACCGGGCATTCCCGTCCTGATCGCCGTGTTTGAGCCGATCGTGATCACCCTGCCGCCGTCCTTGAGATGAGGCACGACAGCCTGGATCGACAGATAGACGCCGCGGACATTGACGTCGAGCATCATGTCCAGTTCTTCGAGGCTGACTGCGTCGACGGTGTTGATGCGCAATATGCCGGCGTTGACGACGACAGCGTCAAGGTGGCCGAGAATGTCGACCGTCTTTGCTACGGCCGCGTGAATGGCCGCCGGATCAGCGCTGTCCGCATGGATGGCGATCGCCCTGCCACCTGCAGCTTCCATCTTCTCGACTAGGTCGCTGGCGCTGTCCGGACGGGACACATAGGTGAAGGCGGTGTCAAACCCATCCCGAACCAGCCGTTCGACTGCGGCGCGGCCTATACCCCGTGCACCCCCGAAGACGAGGGCGGTTCTGCGTTCATTGGTCGTCATGTCATTCTCCTTTTTTGATAGATCAGTCCATAATTGGGTAAATGGAAACTTTTTGGCTATGAGGGCGCTCTTACGTTGTAAGGCGGCGAGCCGCGAAGCGAGCCATTGCCTTGAGGTCCTCGGCAGTGGCTCCGGCACGCGCAGCCAATTGAATCCCCATCATTGTCATCTGGATGAAGGCTGTTGCCTCCTTTGGGTCGAGGTCCGGATCGACCTCGCCTGAAAGCTGTCCTTCCTTGAGGCGCTCGGCGAGCCGACGGTTGAGAACCGCGCTGGACTTTACCCTGCGATCATTCAGTTCTTCATCGGTGACGCCGAATTCGCCGACGGAGCCAACGCCCATGCATCCGAGCGCCCGTTCGCTATCGTCATCAGCCACGAGCCCCGCCAGCAGGTCCTCGATACCCTTCAGTGGAGACGCCGGATCGCATAGCCGTTTCAGATGACCGGAATTCGTCCGCTGCTGGTATGTGTCGAGCGCCTCGAGATAGAGTGTTCGTTTATCACCGAAAGCCCCGTAGAGGCTTTGTCTGCCGATCCCCATCGCCTCGCGCAGATCATCGGTTGATGTCGCGGCGAAACCCTTCGCCCAAAACACCCTGAATGCCCTATCCAACGCCGCGTCGCGGTCGAACTCTCTCGGTCTTGCCATGGTCAGCAACATATTTATTATGGACTGATCTATCAATAATAAAATGGAGACCTGCGCTGTTACCGCCAAGGATACGTTTGACGGTAGCACGGCCCGAAACTGGCGCTGAATGATCTTGTCGATTTAGCGAGGTCCAGCGTCGCCTTGCAGAAGCTATTCTCTGATCTGCCACCATCATGCAGGATGTCTGCGGAGTGAATCTGAGTTTCAGGTGGTCCGGGGACGTCAACCGTCGTCGAGCGAATGCCACCTATACCGAAGAGTGAGTTCACAATGCGCGGTCCTCCATTATCAATAGGCGAGGAACCTTGTGCGGAAGGTCGTCGGGTGACTCTGCGGCGCGGATAAGGGTCTGGAGAGGGCTAGTGAGGCGTCATGACAGGAGTGGAATCGGTGGCGATTACTGACGACAGGCAGTCGCGAGACGTGATGATTCTGACAGGGGGATCGAGAGGCATCGGAGCGGCAATTGTTCGGCGAGGCGTCGCCGCCGGATATGATGTCTGTTTCAGCTATAGAGACAATGAATCCGCAGCCAAGGCGCTTGTCGAGTCGCTTTCCGGATCAGACCGAAGAGTGCACGCGGTGCGAGGGGATGTCGGGACGCCAGATTTTCCGTCGCAGCTGTTCGCCGAGGCTGTCGAGCACGTGGGAGAACCGACCGCTCTGGTCAACAACGCCGGGATAACCGGCAAAATCGGCCGTTTCGCAGACTTACCCCACTCAGTGCTCTGCCGGACCTTCGACGTCAATGTGACGGGTGCGATGCTCCTGTGCCAATGCGCCATTCGTAACTGGGAACAGAGATCAACACCCGGGAGGATCGTGAACGTCTCCTCCATCGCATCCACACTCGGAGCGCCGTCCGAGTATGTGCATTACGCCGCAAGCAAAGCGGCTATAGAGGCATTCACCGTTGGTCTTGGCAAGGAAGTGGGGAGTTACGGAATAAGGGTCAACGCGGTTGCTCCCGGTACGACGCTTACTGACATCCATGCCGATGGCGGCGACCCAGAGAGGCCCCACCGGGTTGCTTCACGCATACCGCTGGGGAGACCTGCTCAGGCGGACGAAATCGCGGCAGCGGTGCTTTGGTTACTGTCTCCCGAAGCATCCTACATGACGGGTAGCGTGATGAGAGTCGGAGGTGGCCTTTAGAACGCCCGCGTGGATCGTAGTAAGCCGCCAGGTGTTTGCATCTAGCGCGTCAGCAACCTAACGTCTCGTCTCTTGTTGGCGCTTCAGGGTCATGACGGCCGTTGGCCCGATGCGGTCATAGGGCCGAGTTCATGAACCAATCCCGCGCACCGGCCGAGGCGGAAACGCGGCGTTTTCCATCAACTGCATATCATGCGCCTGCCCCAGGATCACCATATGCGGCAACGCGTCGTAGATCGTCAGGCTTTCCAGGGCTCTGTTGCCGCCAAGCGCGACGATCGGTTTGCAACCATAGATCTGCCCGACGGCGAGCTTTCCCAGCTTGACACATGTCGGCTTGAAAAGCTTTTTGACGTCGCCCCGCCGATGGTAAGATTAGTCGCGTCTTACGAAATGTCCGCAAGTGGCCAACGCGTCGTCGCGAAGCGGTCGGCCAGGCCGGATCATAACAAAACTCCAATTTATCCTTGGAATTGCGGAATAAAACTCCATAAATGCAAGGATGATTGAACCAAGACGCATAAGGGCAGCAGCTACACATCCCCAACGGATCCGGAGCGCACAGGTATGCCAATTTGGTTTTTCATCAGAAGACTCACCTCAATTGCAACAACCGGGATATCTCATAACCGCACCGTCATCTAACAGAACGACAGACCCACTTTTGTATCACCGGGCTTGGTCAGTGAATTGAACTGCAAGCTGCCATTCATCCTCATAACGCACTTAAACAATAATAGATAAACTACTGATAAACATTGTTATAATTCTCAAAATATCGGCCACCAAACGCCGAGCGCTGAAGTGACGAAACCTCGACAGCAAACCTGGGTCAGTTGCACCATTCCTCCCCGCTGTTCTTTTGCCTCCACCTACCAGTCACACCAATATCGCAGGGAACCAGCCGGCATCGGCCCGGCTCAACGGTGGATATCCAAACTCAGTCGTGGTTCTTTCCGTGCCCGGCGTCTACGGACAGCTAGGGCCTCTTTTCGGTCTCTCGATCTTTTCACGCTTTCCCGCAACGTTAACCAACCGCCGGAATGTCGGGCACTCCATATGCGAGGGCGCCGGGCAATCTGCCACGTGACGAAGCGTGTCGCGCAGCGCGGTCAGCTCGTGGATCTGCCGGTCGATCGCATCGGCTTTCTGATGAAGAACGGCGCGCGGAAGGTCCGGCAAACCATTCACGCCAAACATGCCGGCAATCTCGTCTAGCGAGAACCCCGCCGATTTGCCCATCGCAACCAGTTTGAGCTGTAACAACACTTCCGGCGGAAACTGCCGGCGCATGCCATGCCGCGAGACCGAGGAAATCAGCCCGGCCTCCTCATAATAACGAAGCGCCGAAGGCTTGATTCCGCTTTGCGCCGCCACCTCTCCAATATCCAGCAATTTCATACTTGACCTCAAGTTGACTTGAAGTGGCAGAATGCTCCCGAACGTTACTCAAATCAAGAGGACAAGGCATTGGAACAGGTAAAATCAATTCGGTCGGGGAGACCGCAAACAGGCATTGCGGCGACGCTTGCACTGGCAATGTTGCTCGCCTCGCTTGGCACCAGTATCGCCAACATTGCAATGCCGTCGCTGGCAGAGGCATTTTTTGCGCCGTTCTCGCAGGTTCAGGCAGTTGTCGTCGGTTATCTCGTCGCATTAACCTGCTCGGTGCTGATCGCTGGCCGGCTTGGCGACCGTTTCGGGCTGAAGCCCATGCTCGTCACCGGGCTGGTCATTTTCGCCCTCTCCTCGCTGCTCTGCGCGATCGCCCCTACGCTATGGCTGCTGATCGGCGCTCGCGCTGTTCAAGGTGTCGGCGCGGCTTTCCTGATGACGCTGCCGATGGCACTGATGCGCCAGACAGCAAACGAGGACCGTGTCGGGCGGGCAATGGGCCTGCTCGGTACTGTTTCGGCGCTGGGAACGGCGCTCGGTCCATCGCTCGGCGGGCTCCTGATCCCGCTGGCAGGCTGGCGCGCCATATTCTGGGTGCAGGTGCCGCTGGCGCTCCTGGCTCTGATCATGGCCATATCGGTACTTCCCGCCGGCACCGGCAGGGGCAAGACCGAGACGGGAAGCCTGTGGTCGGTTATGAACCGCTCTCTGGTCCCGAATCTCATAGTCAACATCCTTGTCGCTGCTGTCATGATGACAACGTTGGTCGTCGGCCCCTTCTATCTCGGCCTCGGCCTCGCGCTGGCCGCGACCGAGGCCGGCTTCGTCATGATGATCGGCCCGGTCATCTCCATGTTGAGCGGCGTGCCCTCCGGCCGGCTGGTAGACAACTGGGGAAGCCGCCGCGTGCTCGCCGTCGGTCTCCTGCTCCTGACCACGGGCACATTGCTTCTGGCGTTCGTGCCAAACATGATCGGAGTTACAGGCTATGCGCTGTCCGTTATCGTACTGACGCCAGGCTATCAGCTCTTTCAGGCCGCCAACAACACAGCGGCCCTTTCGGACGTGCCACATGACCGGCGCGGAACGGTCTCGGGATTACTCGGCTTGTCGCGCAATATCGGCCTGATCGCCGGCGCCTCTGCCATGGGCGCGGTATTTTCCTTCGCCGTCGGGACGGAGGATCTTAACAGTGCGACAACATCCGCCATCGTCACCGGAATGCGCCTCACCTTCTTGCTGTCATGCGCCATGATGGTCGTTGCCATCCTCGTTGCATTTGGATGGCCGAATACACATAGAAAGCCGTCGCCGGTGATGAAGCAAAATCCGGAAGGCTGATCACAGGTGGCGGTATGCCTCGGGCGCCTTGATCCTCCTCGCTCGCTACGACGGTCGTACGCATCAAGGCCGGCTGCGCATAGCCTTTTTCAAAGGACTCAATCACATTACTCCGTCAGCGGTTATCTCTGGGCGGGAAACTCAAGCTTTTTGACATCATAACCCAACTCGCTCACTTTCATCATCATCGTCTCGAGCTTCGCTGGCGAATGGTCGCGTTAAGTCGGTTGCCCAGCCGGATATAGAGCTCAACCGCTCGAAGTCTGTCTGCGTAGGAATACATGAACTACCTCCTTGGTGGTCCAACTTTTCGTCCGCACCCCCGGAAGACAACTTGCAAACACTCAACGACATCTATCTCGCCTACCTCGACTGCCTTAACCGCCAGGACTTCGATGACCTCGGCACCTTCGTCGACGGTACGGTCGAACACAATGGCCGACCCTTCGGGCTGTCGGGCTATCGCGACATGCTGGAAAACGACTTTACCGATATTCCCGATCTTCGGTTCGAGGCAGAAATCCTTGTCAGCGAGGCGACCCGGGTTGCCGCCCGGCTTTCGTTCGATTGCACGCCCAGGGCCACCTTCATGGACCTTCCGGTCAATGGCAGGAGGTTTCAGTTCTGCGAGCACGTGTTCTACGAATTTGAGCACATGAAAATCCGCAGGGTCTGGTCGGTCATCGACAAGGCCGCAATCGAACGTCAACTTGGTTGACGGCCTTGGCCTTGCAAAGACATCGGCGGCCACGCGCCCTGGAAAAGTCACCATAACGAGCGCGATTGCACTGGGCTTCCCGCCGGGCCCGGGCAGCCTTAAATTTATGCAGACAGCTGCTGAGGTCGCGGGCGTTGCACAAAGGTTACATCATATTTCAGGAAAAAAGCATATGAATGATCTCTCACGTAAGGGAGTTCAGAGCCTATGAAGAAAATCGTATCGACTATCGCATTCGTGCTCGCGGCATCGACTGCAATGGCGGCCGATGCCGTATCAGAAGTTCCTGCCGCCCCAGTTGCAGACGTTGCGCCGCTGTTCAGCTGGACCGGGTTTACCGCCGGTGTCCAGGCCGGGTACGGCTGGAACAACAATGACGCTTCGATCGTCGGCCTTCCCGGCGAAACGTCCGCAGACTTCGACGGCGCTCTCGCCGGTGGTTTCGTTGGCTTCAACTA
Source organism: Agrobacterium sp. ST15.13.013 (assembly GCF_027956525.1). Taxonomy (NCBI): domain Bacteria; kingdom Pseudomonadati; phylum Pseudomonadota; class Alphaproteobacteria; order Hyphomicrobiales; family Rhizobiaceae; genus Agrobacterium; species Agrobacterium sp. ST15.13.013. The sequence goes on along the minus strand of NZ_JAQKGP010000041.1, from coordinate 3,063 downwards.
TGACCTTGGCAATAGCTGGGTCGTCGGCCTTGAGGCTGACTTCGAAAAGAACTGGGGCGATGATTCAGCCACTATCCTTGGCACCGGCTTTGACTACGGGTTCGACTGGCAGGGGTCGGTTCGTGGCCGCGTCGGCTACGCATTTGACCGTGCTCTGGTGTATGGTACTGCAGGCTGGGCGTATGCTCGCGGCTACGCGGAAGTTCCGGGCATTGCCGACGTGAAGGAAACATTCAACGGCTACACTGTCGGCGTTGGTCTCGACTACGCGTTTACCGACATGGTGTTCGGACGCGTTGAGTATCGTTACACCGACTTCGGCGACAAGGATTTCGATTTCGGTGGCGCTGCAATCAACGCGGATGTCGACCAGCATGCAATCCGTGTCGGCCTCGGCGTAAAGTTCTGATCCACCCGGACAGCAACAGCAAAAGCCCGGCCGTTGTGCCGGGCTTTTTCCTGTCCCTTTCCAAAAGGCCGGAAGCAAAAAACCGGCGGTAGACAAGTGCTGACAGCCTGTTTACCCGGCGTAGTCGCAGCACAACCACTGAACATGCCGACCAGGACCGGACGCGGACGGACACGCTCCTTCTTCCGCCACCAAACGCTCAGCCAGTCTCATCCATGATTTCCCCTTTGAGCAAATCCTCAAGCAGTTGACGATCGGCGCCACGCGGCGCCATCCGCGGCAGCTGACGCCGCAGCAAGTCCCGCAGCATCTGCGCACCCGTTCCGTCCGCCGGTTTTTGCAGTTGGTTGCGCATCCATATGCCAAGCAGCATTTTCAGCAGCACCTAAAGTTGCCGTTCCTGCGCGGCCAGCCCAAGCGGTCTAATACGGATCATGCAGCGTACCAGACAGCTGTTGAAAGCCGGACCGGCAGGCTAGGTGTCATGCGCGTATCGTATTCCATGTCGATACTTGATATCGAATAAAGCATTAAACCTACAATATTATATATTTTACCACATCAAATTGCGGTTGCGCCTCCGGAAGCAACTGATGCCGACCTCAGCGTCGTCCTTCTGGCCGTCGTGAGATACCCTCCATATCAGCCAATCTTAATCGACGATGAGCAGCACTTATTACGCTGAATCCGCCGTTGAAATCTCCGCGGCCGACATGAATGCGAATGAAAAATCCATTTGGTCGATTAAATGAAAAACCGCCGCAAATGCCCCACTATAAGGAGCAAGATTAGAACCCGCTTCGGCACCTGGCTGTCATTGGCCGCTTTCACCCCCGCCCATTCGAACGTCACGTTCGAGCTTTTCGATATGTTCATCGCAAACGGCCTTTACCAGCTCGAGCAGATGTGAGGTGCGCTCACCGAGCCAGACCAGCGCCTCTTCGCTGGTCTCGAAATGTTTCGAATATCGAGCCTTCACATAGGCTTCATTGATCCTGTTAAACCAGGCTCGTTGACGATGTTGATCTCGCGGAAACGCTTCCGCCAATCGCAGATCCTGTTCCTCCGCAAGAGAGCGTAGGAACTTGATGTTATGAGTGGCGGGCCCATAATTGGTCAGGGTCAGGATGACACAGGAATATGCTTGCTCAATGCACTGATGCAATTCGAAAGCGCCAAGCCGAAGGTCGTTTTCACTAATACAGAAACGGGCGACTTTCATGAACGAGAGAGCAAGCCCGAGTCTCTCATTATAGTGTTCCCTCGCCACAGTCAGCCGCTCGGCTACCGTCAACAGCTTCGGCTCAGCGAGCGGCTCGTCATCAAGCTCATAGAGAACGATGCCTTCCTTGCGGATATCCGAGAAGAAATAGTGGCCCTTCTTAAGCTCCGTGTTCACCTCGCGCAGAGAATGCACGATGAACTGCGTCGGCGTTTCAATGAAGCTGTCACGGATGATCCGGTCGGCCGCCTTGTACCAGTAGGTCGCATGATCCGTCAGCTTGCGATTGTTGACGATCACCAGCAAATCGAAATCCGAACGATAGCCCTTCATCGTATGCGGCTCATCGACAAAGGTGCCGCGGGCATAGGAGCCGAACAGGATGATTCTAAGAATGCGTCCGCGCTTCTTGAAGTCAGCGGTGCCTTCACCCAAGGCATCCTCGAACTCCTCGTGCAGGATCTCCAGCGCACGGGCAAGCTCTTGCTGCTTTCTGTGCGGGATATGATCAAGGGAGGATTTCATCATGGGAACAGGGTCTGGCTGGCTTCCGATTGTCGCGCCGGTCTGATCGCGCTTGTGGTATCCATGGACCTTATACGCTTCGCCACATTCATCAAATGGCAAAAGTGCCCGTCGATTTTTCGAGGCAGATTAACGGCTGGCAGCCAGAACCATCAATTGCGCTATGGGGCAACAGGGGAAACGTCTCGAAGACGACGTGAAGAGTGCGATCAGGTCTGTCAGCAACAGCCGCGACCAGCTCGATCGCAAAGGCTGAATGGCCTCTGTTTCAAACCCAGGGAAAGCCGCCTGCCGTCGTCACCGCGGTTCACGTTTTTGGCGCCGGGAGTAACGCGCCTTTGATCGCATTCAGACCGGTTCCCATTCGCGCCTTCGCAACAAGAGGCACGCCTCTCCTGCCGCTCACTTCGGCGCAATTTGGTAGCGCGTTCCCGTCAGGACAGGCTGGATCACCGCGCACCATCCTTCGTCGCCCCGGCAAGCCGTTGAAGACGAGGTTTGAATTCCGGGCCTATCGTTCTCCCGTGGCGCCGAAAAGAGCTGGTTGGCCTGACATAGATGGTCCGATGAAGATGCCGGGCTGCCTTCGTTTTCTACGTCCCGTCAGACCGGGTCGAACATCTCCCTGAATTCCGGATCGCTAAAGTAGGCAAGTTTCTCTGCAAAAATTGGCCGTTGTCCGGCAAGGAACAGCAGTTGCCCGTGCCCCGGCAGATTGCGCACCTCATCAGGGGTGAGTAGCGGCCGGCCGGTATGCTGTTGGCTAAAGGAAATCCCGGTCCTATCGGAATCGAGGGCTCTCGCCATCGTCTGGAACACGACTGTTTCCTGCCCGAGCAAATCAGAGATGAGGCGCGCGCTGTCATGATCGTTGATGCCAAAAACCTGCAGCACGCCGGCGTTTGAC
>NZ_JAQKGP010000040.1:0-22052 GCF_027956525.1 Agrobacterium sp. ST15.13.013 | reverse complement strand
GCCAGTGCAATATTCTGCTCCACCATCCACCGCACCCCTTTTTGAGGGGCCAAAGATGGCCGATTATCGTTAACCGTCAGTTAATCTGCCAAAGTAGTGCTAGAAACCGTCCGCTTTGCAAAGAGGTCACTGGACGACTAGCGCAGGTTTAGGGGAGGTCACGCAGCGGTGTCTGACTGTCTGAATTTCGCGGATCGGGTTAGGCTTTCTGGCCTGCAGCTTCCAGGATAAGCTCCGCGACCTCGTCCGGGTGCGAGATCAGCGAGAGATGGCTGGCTTTCAATTCGATTGCCTTTGCGTCCATGCGTTTGGCGAGAAAGCGCTGCAGGTCCGGGTTGATCGTGCGGTCCTCGCTCGACACCGCGTAATAGCTGGGCTTGTGGCGCCAAGCGGCTTCGGTAACTTTGCCTGAGAGTAGCGTCTTCTGGAAAGGATACTGCGTTGCATACAGCACCTTCGCGCGGGCCGTGGGAATGTCACCGGCGAAGTCCTCGAGGAACGCCTTCTCGCTAAGTCTTCCTTCCTCACCGTCGAAAACAATTCCGGCAGAAGCGGGGGGAGTAGGGAAGGTTTTCGCTAAAGTGCCGAAATCCTCGTTTGCGTCCGGTGCACGGGCGGCGACGTACACGAGCGCCGACACATTAGGGTGCATTCCTGCCTGAGTTACAATCATTCCCCCAAATGAGTGCCCGACCAATACTGTTGGCCCATCCTGCCGCGCCAATACTCGCTCCGCAGCAGCAACCGATTCCGAGAGAGTGGTCAGAGGGTTCTGCACGGATGTGATGTTCAAGCCCTTTGGCTGCAGCCTCGATATCACTTCGCTCCAGCAGGAACCATCTGCGAATAGCCCATGCACGAAGACAACGTTACGGGCCTTTTCTGGGCGGCCGGCTGCCGACGCGGCCAAGCCTTTGGTTGAAAGCATTGATGCTGCCGCGCCGGCAAGCATAGCAGTTGAAAATGTGCGCCTGTTCATGATCATTCCGGACTTCCTTTCATCATAAAGCACATGCTTCGAGGAGTCTTTCGTTGGGAATTCCCCGATCTTACATCGTCACGCCTATGTGATCGGCGCGTAATATCGAATAATTTCGCGATGCGACGTAACAACGGGTCTCGTCCAACCGAAAGCACGAGTGCATGGACACACGGGAAGACAGATGGGCGAAAGCGATGCGCGCGGAACGCACTGGAGATAGCGCTGCCTACGAGGCATTTCTCAGGGCTTTCGCCGCTTCGGTGCGGCGGATCGCCGAAACGCATTTGCGGTATATGGGCTTCAGTCGCTATGAGGCAGAGGATGTCGTACAGGAAGTGCTCATAGCAGTGCATTCCCGTCGCCACCAATGGGATACGAAGCGGTCTCTGCTTCCCTGGCTGAACGCAATCACGCGCTACAAGATCATTGACGCCAGCCGGCGCTTGGGCCGAGACGCACGCATGCGCGTCGATTTGACCGAAGAGCAGTGGGCCGGACTGTTCTCATCTGAGGGGGTCGTCGATCCTGAACGCAATCCGGCAGATGTCGAAAAACTAATCTCCGCCTTGCCCCCTGGCGAACAGGCAGCTGTCCGAGCCATCGGGCTTGAGGGTGCCTCTACCAAAGAGGCCGCGGCGCGAATCGGTTCCACCGAGGGAGCGGTGCGCGTCGCTTTCCATCGCTCGTTGAAGAAACTGATGGCGGCAACACAGAGAAGAGGCCCCGGGCATGAATGACAATCGACAACCAACGGACGATCTTATTCGAGGGCTTGCAGCGCAAGCTGGTAAAGGCGCGTCACTTTCGCTCCGTCTCTCGATCGTCCTACCTGTCGCGCTGGTCTTTTCGATCCTGGCAGCGACTGGTGTCGTTGTGATGATCGCCGGACCTCGCTCCGACCTCATGCAGATACTCCCGACATGGACGTTCCTGTTCAAGGTCATCGGCATGGTTCTTGTAGCTGCCGGCGGGTTTCATCTTGTTTGGACAGTGGTCCAGCCGAGCCAGGTGCCTCGCACGGTTATCTTTCTTGCTCCGGCACTGGCCTTCCTGCTTACCGGAGCTCTGTTCGATCGGAGCGGCTTTCCCTTGCTTGGGGTTCACACCTACTCGGTGCTAAATTGTGCGGGTACTATCATCATGGCTTCCATCCCGGCGCTCGCCGCTATTCTTTCTGCGATGCGGGCCGGAACGCCCACGCGGCTCAGCCAGGCAGGCGCTATTGCAGGTTTCCTTGCAGGTTCCGTTGGTGGTCTCGCCTATACCATCGCCTGCCTCAACGATGGCGCTGCCTTTGTGGCGGTATGGTATTCGATCGCCATTGCATGTGTAGCGGCACTGGGAGCGTCAATCGGACCCAAACTGTTGAGGTGGTAGCAAAATCAGTTTGGTAATAGGCTATTCTCCCTTCAAAGCAATGGGATACAGTCAGTCATCTGGCTGCGGACCCAAGTGCCAATCTGAAGCGATCTCATGTCTCGGGCAGAACATCTAAAATCGGCCAGACCGGCGCCCGGGTTCGAGAAAAAGTCATCGTCGCTTCGTTCCATTACAGAGCAAGAAATGAGCAATTCCTCACGCAGTGCAGCCGTCCCTTCACGGATGATTCAGGCCCCCCATTCCATCAGCGTCGAAGCACAAGCGGCACTGTCGCGCCTGGTCGACAAGGACGGGAGCCCTATGAATGCGCGGTTCGAAATGCCGTCCCCAGAGGATTTTTCAGGCTGGATGATGATGAAAGCCGCAGTAGATGCGCATTACGCCGCCGCGGCCAAAGATCTTGCCGGGAGTTTGCAGTCCACAGTCAAGACAATTGTAGTCGAACAAGCAACGATCCATGTCGCGACGCCGCACGGAGCATTTCATGAGCGTGGCGCACTCATCGACCTGCATGGCGGCGCATTGGTGTTCGGAGGCGGTGAGGCCTGTCGCGTCAGTGCGCGACGCCAAGCTCACCAGCACGCCGTGCGATGCTACGGCGTCGATTACCGGATGCCGCCTGAGCATCCCTATCCGGCCGCTCTTGATGACTGCTTAGCCACGTACCGTCATGTCTTGAGAGGTCACTCCCCCGACAAGGTAATCATCCTGGGGAGATCGGCAGGCGGCAATCTCGCGACTGCCATGCTGCTGCGGGCAAGAGATGAAGGCATGCCAATGCCTGGCAGATTAGTCTTGCTCTCGCCACAGGTTGACCTCACCGAATCCGGTGACAGCTTCCAGACCAACCAGATGATTGATCTCGTTCTGCCCCGCCCGCTACGATCAAACAACCTGCTCTACGCCGGTGGTGCCGATCTCTCCAATCCCTATCTATCGCCGCTCTTCGGCGATTTGGCGGGCTTTCCGCCGACATTCCTGCAGACCGGCACGCGTGACCTGTTCCTGTCAAACACGGTGAGGATGCATCGAGCCTTGCGAAAAGCTGGCGTGGAAACCGAATTGCACGTCTTCGAAGCTATGCCCCATGGTGGCTTCATGGGTGGGACACCGGAAGACCAGGAGCTCGAAGCGGAGATCCACCGGTTCGTCATGGCAAACTGGAACTGAGGCCGGAAACCCACACAGGTTTGGCGCAGCCCCTCTGTTGTCCTGCTACATCCCTGGCCACATTCCTCCGTCAAGTCGGAGGTTTGCTCCTGTGATATAGGCGGCACGGGGGCTCGAGAGAAACGCAATAGCATCCGCAATCTCCCCAAGGGTTCCGACCCTTCCAAGGGGCACCTGAGCAAACATTGGCAGGATTTCTCTCTCTATGTCATTCCAGGGGGCGTCAATGGCCATCCCCCTCTCAATGGCTTTCTTACGGAATGCGGTATCCAGACTGATGCTATGCACCGTTCCAGGCGAAACGGTGTTCGCGGTGATGCCGTGTGCAGCAACGTCTTTTGCGAGCGACGCCGTCATCGCGATCATGGCTGCTTTGGCGGCAGAGTAGTCCGGTCGACTTGCAGGCGGCATCAGGGCCGCCAAGCTTGAGATGTTTATGATCCGACCCCACCGCGACGCTTTCATTGCGGGCAGAACGAGCGAGATGATCCTCACAGATGCGAGCACGTTCCTGTCATAGACAGCGGCCCACGTTTCAGAGCTTGTCGAGGTCCAATCCTCCGCCGCGGCAGATCCGCCGGCATTGTTGACCAGGATGTCGATCGAGCCTGCTGCAGCCTTTGAATCACGAACCAGACGATCGACCTGATCCGGCACTGTCAGATCGCCGAATACCGCGAAAGCATGACCTCCAGAGGATATGATGTCATGCGCGACCTCCTCTGTTTTCATTCTGTCGCGACCGTGGACAAGAACGGTTGCCCCTTCCTTTGCGAGGCCTCTGGCCACGCCCTCGCCAATCCCCTTACTGCTTCCCGTGACCAGTGCAACCTTGTTTTGGAGTTGTAAGTCCATGATATTTCATCCGTGTTATCGTCTCCTGCAGATATGAGGTTCGTTGATGAAACAGGCAATTACGCACTTTAAAGTGCCTGTCGAGGACAGGGCGACATGCCTCGGAGCCGACGGATCTGTCTCTCATGTCAGCAGGGTGCTTCGGATGATCACAGGACGTTGGAAACTGCCGATCCTTTTCCGATTGTTCGCCGAACCATCATTGCGGGCATCGCAGTTCATGAGAGACATACCTGGCATATCCCAGAAGATGCTAACGCAACATCTCAGGGAACTGGAAAATGACGGCCTCATAAGCCGACACGACTTTCAAGAGCAGCCTCCTCGAGTCGAATACTCGCTGAGTTCAGCAGGCCACGGGCTTATGCCGATTTTGATGGCGGTCAGGGAATTCTCTCGGGATTATCCTGTTGATCGGCGTCGATAACTAACTTGGGTGCCGACGCTTGGCGCGATCCCGAAAATATCGCTTGCATTATGGACCAAATGGTTCCATATAGCACTTATGGTCAAGCGCACTCAAATATCCGCGTCCGTTGGTCGCCCTAGAGAATTTGAACTCGATGAAGCAGTTCGAAAAGCAATGCACGTATTTTGGGATCGTGGATATCACGAAGCATCCCTTCCCGACTTGCTTGAGGGTATGAAACTTTCCAGAGGCAGCTTTTATAAGGCTTTCGTCGATAAGAGAGGCGTCTATCTGCGCGCCCTCGACGCTTACATTGAGGACGCGGTTCGCTCGGTCGGTGAAGCGCTTCATTCCAATCCGTCGCCCAAAGCCGCGATTTTAGAAGCTTTTTCTCAACAGGTGGATCAAGCATCGGGACAGGACGGTTTGCGTGGATGCTTTGTCGTCTTTGCAGCTGTCGAGATGCTCCCAAAGGATAAAGAGGTCGCACCACGTATTTCCCGGCTGTTCAGGCGGCTGCAAGATCTTTATGCGGCGGCGATAATAAGAGCGCAGGCCTTGGGCGAAATCGATCCCGAGCTGGATGAACGAACGCTTGCGAGGTTCCTCGTGTGTCAGATTCAGGGCATGCGGGTCCTTGCCAAAGCAGGAGCGGATCGCGCTGAGACGAGGGCCATGGTCGAACTGGCGCTGAAGGCGCTTGGCTAACTTCAATTTGGAACCAATAGGTTCCCAATTTTTATCATTTCAAACCGTCGATCGATTTTTTGGTCGATGTGGAGACACTTATGAGAGACACGAGCAATCCCGATGACAAACTCGATCCACGTCGTTGGATTGCACTGATCATCCTTTCGACCGGCGCCTTTTTGCCACCGCTTGACTTCTTCATCGTCAATGTGGCGCTGCCCTCGATCCGGGCAGATTTCAGGGCTTCTGCGTCAACGATGCAGCTGATTATCTCCGGTTACGCCACCACCTATGCTGTGATGCTTATCACTGGCGGCAGGCTTGGAGATCTCTATGGTCGACGAAATGTCTTTCTGGCTGGAATGGTCGGGTTTGCAGCCGCATCTGCCTTATGCGGGTTTGCCTGGTCTCCAGCCGCGTTGGTCGCCGGCCGTATCCTTCAGGGGTTTGCAGCGGCAATTATGGCACCGCAGGCCTTGGCTTCGATCAATGCCATTTTCCCAGACCAAGAAAAATCAAGAGCCCTCAGCTTTTATGCCCTGACATTCGGGATGGCATCGATGGTTGGTCTGTTTCTTGGTGGTGCGTTGATTGCGCTTGATGTTCTTGGTCTTGGATGGAGAGCCATCTTCCTCATCAACCTGCCGGTTATTGCAGTCGCTGCGCCGTCGGCCTTCATCATGTTGCGAGAAACCCGATCTGCGCACCCAAGCAAACTGGATCTTGGCGGAGCACTGTTGATCGCGATTGCGCTATTTGCACTGATTGCGCCGCTGATCGAGGGCCGGGAGCACGGGTGGCCGATCTGGCTTATCGTGATGCTTGCCACGTGTCTTCCGTTTTTCGTCTTGTTTTGGCGGCATGAGAAACATCTGGAATCGACGGGGAAAGATCCGATTCTTGCACCGAGCCTGCTGCAAAACCGTGGGCTACTGCGCGGGCTCCTGGCTGCCTTGTTCTTCTACGCCCTTGCGGCCTTCTGGCTGATATTCTCGGTCTATGAGCAGGGTGGCCTTGGTCGGACGCCTTTCGAGGCCGGGCTGGCGATCCTTCCTGCGGCTGTCGGCTTCGTCCTTGGTCCTTTTGCAAGCGAGCGCATCCTCAGCGTCTTCGGGAGATTTTCCGCTGGCGCCGGCATGGTGCTGCAGGCTGCAGGCTGCAGGATTGTTTGGAACGGCGGCCTTGATTTCTACTGGCCTTCCGCAATTCCTTTTTGCTGCGCTCTTTCTTATCGGTGCGGGGCAGGGGATCGCCCTTCCAAACCTGGTGAAGAGCATCGTGCAAAGGGTAGACCGGACGCAGTCAGGATTGGCTTCTGGTCTGGTCAATTCGATGTTTCAGATTGGCGGTGCGTTGGCAGCCGCAATCGTTGGCGGCTTGTTCTTCTCGATCTTGGGGCCGGCCACAGACGTTCAATCCATTGGCCAAGCATACAGCGTTGCAGCGGTTGCAATTGCCATTTGTCTTCTCATCGCGGGATGGCTTTCCGTCAGCCTGACATCGACCCAACCGTTGCGTCGATAAGCGGCGCCATCGCAGCGCATCATCAGCCGATCGCGCGGAAACGGGGTAAAACTCCCCAGCAAAACAGAAACATTCAGAGGTAATCTCTATGAACAACATCTCCACACTACCTCTTGCCGGCAAGTGCGCGCTGGTCACCGGTGCGGCACGCGGTATCGGTGCGGCAATTGCGCTGAAACTGGCCGAGGACGGTGCCGACGTTGCGATCACCTATGAGAAGTCGGTCGAGAAAGCGGAAGCCCTCGTTGCTGAGATCCGCGCCATGGGTCGCAAAGCGATCGCCATCCATGCCGATGCCGCGCGTACAGAAGCGGCAAGGTCCACTGTCGAGCAGACCGTCGCCCGCCTCGGCAGCCTTGATATTCTGGTCAATAATGCCGGCGTCCTTTTCGCAAGTGATTTTTCCACGCAGCCACTTGAGGAGATTGATCTGCAGCTGAACGTCAATGTTCGCGGTGTCTTTCTGATCACCCAGGCAGCGCTGAAATATATTCCCAACGGAGGTCGCATCATCAGTACCGGCAGCAACGCGGGTCTGGCTGTGCCGTTCGCGGGGATCGCGGTCTATGCCGCGACCAAGTCTGCGCTGGAAAGCTTCACGCGCGGTCTCGCACGTGAGCTGGGCTCTCGGGAAATTACTGTCAATCTGGTTCGACCAGGTCCGATTGATACTGACATGAACCCTGCCGATGGCGCGCTCGCAGCCGCTATCCTGCCAAACCTCTCGATTGCTCGATACGGTAAAGCCAGTGAAGTCGCAGAGGCCGTCGCCTTTCTCGCAGGTCCCGGTGCAGACTACATCACCGGCTCAGGCATTCTCGTCGATGGCGGCATCAGTGCCTGAGCATTGATACGAGGCGGTGCCTCGCCGCTCTGTCCTGTAGGTGATAATGCGGAATTTAAGCGCGAATGGGCTGCGGAGTTCCCTCCGCTGCACTGTGCGCGTAAATTTGGCGAAGCGGGCGGTGGCCATCATCCAGGAATTTCTCCAGTCCGTTGGTGGTTTTCCTGCGTTGCGATCGTAGCAAAATAGCAAATATGGGTAGCCTGGTTTCTGCTCAAGCGCCCGTTGAGCGGTAACAGACCTAACGTATGAACATGGAGAAGAATTTGAAGACCATCGGCATACTTGGCGGAATGTCCGCGACGTCAACCCAGATTTATTACCGAGAACTCTGCAGGCTTACCCGCGAGAGCCTGGGAGGACTCCATTCTCCCGAGCTTCTCATACGGTCTGTCGACTTCGACGAAATCGAAAAGTTGCAGGCATCCTCCGATTGGGACGCGGCGGGCCGAATCCTCAATGAACATGCTATCGCGCTGCAGCGCGGAGGTGCCGACCTCCTCATTCTGGCGACGAATACCATGCACAAGGTGGCGGACAAGATCGTGGGCAGGGTGTCGATCCCGTTCGTGCACATCGCGGACGCGACTGCAACCGCTATCCTCGACCGCGGTTTCCGGAGACCGGGTTTGATGGCAACGGCCTTCACCATGGAGCAGACCTTCTACACCGACCGCCTCATCGCTCAGGGGCTGTCGCCAACGATCCCTGAAGCTGATGATCGAACAGAAACCCATCGTATTATCTATGAAGAGCTGTGCCGCGACATCGTTCGCGAGGAGAGCCGCTTGACCTATGAACGGATTGCGCAGCGTCTGGTCGACAAAGGCTGCGACTGTCTTATCCTCGGCTGTACCGAGGTGGGTATGCTGTTAAACCAGGATAACGTAGGCGTTCCCGTCTTCGACACGACCCTCATTCATTGCAAAGCCGCCCTTCAAACCGCTTTACAATGACATGTTGTGTTCTGACGGTCGATCGATCGTCATAACGGTGAGGGGCAATGGTCAAACCTGTTCGCCCAGGTGATGCCTGACCCACTTCGCTTCTTCCGATGCGGTACGCCCGAAATGCCGTCTGAAGTCGCGGCTGAATTGCGCCGGGCTGACATAGCCCACTGACGCCGCCACCTCTGCAATTGTCGCCGTCTGGCGGGCGATCATCAGTCTCGCTTCATGGAGCCGCATCGCCTTCACGTATTGCATCGGACTTGAGCCTGTCAGCTCCTTGAAATGGACATGGTATGAAGGAACGCTCATGCCCACCGCTCTGGCAAGGTCCGCGACGGTGATTTCAGAGCCGTAGTTTTTGCGCAGCCATGCCAGGCTCTCGATCAGTTTTCCCGACGTCCCTTTCCGCTGCAGGGCGGCGATCACTGCGCCGCCTTGCGGCCCTGACATGACCCGGTAATGCAACTCACGCAGGATGGAGCCGCCAAGGGCGGCGACCTCAACCGGACTGCCGAGCACCGTCAGCAAGCGCAGCAGGACGTCTTCGATAGTGCTGTCCATCCTACTCGAGAAGAGCCCTTTTGGCTTGACGCTTGCAGGACCCGCGAGCTTTTCAAGCTGCGTGGCGATCTCGGCCGCCATCTGCATGTCGAACTCTAAATAGACCGCGAGCAGTGGCCGCCGTGGACTGGCTGTAGATGTCATCCTAAAGGGAACGGGCACCGAAACGGCAAGATAGTGGTGCTCGTCATAGAGGTAGATTTCCCCGTCCAGAATTCCGTGTTTGCTCCCCTGCAATACGAACACGGCGCCCGGCTTATAAAGAACCGGAATGTCGTACAGCACTGCTTCCGTGCGTAGGATACGGACACAACTGAGCCCGGTCTGGTTGTAGCCAAGACGAGGAGCGAGTTGTCCGGCCAAGGCGGCAGACTGGTCATGTGTAGAGGGCGGCATTTTATAGTTCATAGGAATTGGCAAAAATTTAAGAGGATTCGCAATCGAACCCGCGTTGTCTCCAGATTATCTGTCACATCAACGGGTAATCAAGGAGTTTCAGAAATGTCGAGCAAAACGTTTTTCATAACAGGGGCGAACTCGGGTTTTGGGCTGGCGATCGCCACTGCTGCAATCGAAGCCGGTCATACCGTCATCGGGACCATCCGCTCCGAAGCCTCGCGCGAAGCGCTGGCAAAGACCCTCCCGGAACTGCGCCCGGTCCTCTGCGACGTCACCGATTTTGATCGTATTCCGGTCGCGGTGCAGCGAGCGGAGGAAGAGCACGGCCCAGTCGATGTGCTGATCAACAATGCCGGATATGGGCACGAGGGTGTGCTTGAGGAATCGCCGATCGAGGAGATGCGCCGCCAGTTCGACGTGAATGTGTTTGGCGCCGTTGCAGTCGCCAAGGCGTTCCTCCCGAGGTTCCGTGAGCGCCGAAGCGGCTTTATCGTCAACGTCACGTCGATGGGAGGCATGATCACCATGCCCGGCATCGCCTATTACTGCGGCAGCAAGTTCGCGTTGCAGGGTATTTCAGAGGTCATGCGGTCGGAAATGGCGCCGTTTGGTGTGCACGTAACAACCCTTTGCCCCGGCTCGTTCCGGACGGACTGGGCAGGCCGTTCTATGGTCCGCACAGAGCGTTCCATTGCTGACTATGATACCCTGTTCGATCCGATCCGCGAGGCGCGTCAGGCAGTGAGCGGCAAGCAGCTCGGAAATCCGAAAAAGCTCGCCGACGCGGTGCTGACCCTCATCGAATCTGAAAATCCCCCGCCGCAACTTCTCCTTGGCAGCGATGCGCTTAGACATGTAACGGCGCGGATCGAACGCCTGACCCAGGAAATCGAAGCTTGGAAGAGCGTGACTGTTTCCACAGACGGCTAGCGCAAACTCAAAATTTGCTATTGACGATCTGCCTACTAGAAGGTAGACAAGCTGCATGAGCAATCTTTCGACCACCTCGGACGACATTCTGGCGTCCACCCGACACCTTCTGATAAGCGGCGGCTACAATGGCTTCAGCTACGCCGATATCTCGGAGATTGTCGGTATCCGCAAGGCCAGCATCCATCATCATTTTCCCAGCAAGGTCGATCTGGTGCGTGAGCTGGTCAAGCGTTATCGAGAGGATGGCCAGGCAAGCGTGGCAATCCTTGAGCAGAAGGTTCCGAATGCTCTGGACATCCTCAAGGCTTATGCTAACCACTGGGCTGCGTGCATTGAGGATGCCAGCAGACCCTACTGTGTCTGTGCTATGCTTGCCAGTGAACTGCCATCCCTCCCCACGGAGGTCGCAACCGAGGTAACGAACTTTTTTCGCTTCATCTCCTCGTGGCTGGCTTCGGTCATGGAGCGAGGTTCCAAGCAGGGCGAGCTGAGTCTTACCAGTGCGCCGCATGTCGAAGCCGAAACATTTCTGGCAACCGTCTACGGGGCAATGCTTTCGGCGAGAGCCAATGGGAAGCCGGAAGTGTTCTCAATGATACTCGAACCTGCCCTCAATCGTCTCACGCCGACGGTTTCTCACTAATCCTGCGTGGCAAGGCTACTCGGGTGAATCGCGTCCATCGAAACTACCAACTAGTAGGAAGATAAAATGAGAAATACTTTCCCAGCCTTAGCCCTCGGGCTGACAAGCATCCTTTCTGTGACTGTCCTTTCGGCACCCGCATCTGCCGAGGATAAGAAAGCCGCGCCGATCCATGTCCGCGGGAGCATCGTCGACTACCAGGGGTCAACGCTCAAAGTGAAGACCCGCGAAGGGGAGACAATGGACGTCGCGCTTGCAGACGACTGGAAGCTGGCAGGCGTCGCGAATGCCAAGGTCACCGACATCAAGCCGGGCGATTTTGTCGGCATTGCATCCCTACCAAAGGCCGATGGTGGCGATGGCGCACTTGAGGTCCTGATTTTCCCTCCGGCAATGAAAGGCACAGGCGAGGGGAGCTACGGTTGGGATCTGAAGCCGGACAGCAGCATGACCAATGCGACGGTCGCGGATGCCGTTAAAGGCGTCGATGGCCGGACTGTCACCGTGACCTATCATGGCAAGGAAAAGAAGATCGCTATTCCGGATGGGACACCGGTCGTGACCATCTCCGCGGCCACCAAGGATGATCTCGTTCCTGGTGCCGTGGTCTTCATCACAGCTGAAAAAGCTGCAACAGGCCCGATCGCCCACCAGGTGGTCGTCGGCAGGAATGGCGTGGTTCCCCCTATGTGAAGAGCACGCCGCCACTGGCCGGAGCAGCCGCCTTACTGCTTCGGCCAGTGACTAGAAATCGGCGACGCCTGATCTGCAGCCGTAAAATGTCAACGATGAAAGACGCTGAGATGAGCGCAAACGCTTCCAACGACAATGTTGAATATCCACGGACGATCTTTATCCGCCGGCACTCGGTTGTGACCCGTGTCACGCACTGGCTGAACGTGCTTTGCCTGAGTTTCCTTCTTTTGAGCGGGCTGCAGATCTTCAATGCCCACCCAGAGCTTTATTGGGGTCATTATGGCGCGAACGGCGATCCCGCCGTTCTGACAATAGGCTCCGATGACGGCGGCCGTCAGCCGCGCGGTTTCGTACGTGTTGCCGGGTTGAAGATCCCCACGACGGGCGTGCTTGGCGTTTCTCAGGCTGATGGCGAACAGGTCTCACGCGCTTTTCCCTCCTGGGCAACCATCCCTTCATTCCAGGATCTTGCCGCCGGACGTCGCTGGCATTTCTTCTTCGCCTGGCTGCTTGTGATCAACGGCATTGTCTATCTCGGCTTCAGCGTGCTCAGCGGACATTTCCGCAAAGACCTGGCGCCAAAGCCCCATGAGATCTCGCCGCGCCACCTCGGCCGCGAAATCCTCGACCACGCTCGGCTCCGCTTTCCAGAAGGGGAGGAGGCCAGGCACTACAACGCGCTTCAAAAGCTCACCTATCTCACCGTTATTGTCGTCCTCCTGCCTCTGATGGTTTTGACAGGCCTGACCATGTCACCGGGCGTCGATGCCGCTCTGCCCGCCTTGATCGAGATTTTTGGCGGACGTCAGTCCGCGCGCACCATCCACTTCATCACAGCGTCGGCGCTTGTCATCTTCGTTGTCGTGCATGTGGCAATGGTGGTCCTGTCCGGGACCTGGAACAACATCCGCTCGATGATCACCGGACGCTATGCGATCCAGGAGAAAGGCCCGAAATCATGAGCAAGCTTTTCACCCGACGCCGCTTTCTCATCGGCGGCACGCTCGGGGCCAGCGCCCTTACTCTCTCGGGTTGCGACCTCTTGGACCAGAACGCAGACGTCGCAAAAGTCCTTCGCTCAGCTGAGCATCTGACCATAAAAGCCCAAAGACTGCTTCAGGGGCGCGATTCACTGGCGCGCGAGTTTGACGAAAAGGACATTTCCCCCTCCTTCCGTGTCAATGGAACGAGTGCTCCCGACAGCGATGAATATGCGGAGCTGCTGGAAGGCAAGTTCGCAAACTGGCGACTGAAGATCGACGGTCTTGTTGATCGACCTCAGACGTTTTCACTCGCTGATCTGAAGGCGCTTCCTTCCCGCACCCAGATTACCCGCCATGACTGCGTCGAAGGCTGGAGTGCGATCGGTAAATGGAAAGGCGTCCCGCTCTCCCACTTGTTGCGCCTCACCGGGGTCAAGCCAACGGCGCGCTACGTCGTATTGCATTGTGCCGACGAACTCGAAAAGACGCTCGACGGAAGCGGTCGTTACTATGAGAGCATTGATCTCATCGATGCGGCCCATCCTCAAACCATCCTCGCCTACCAGATGAACGGCCAGGATCTCAGCGTCGGCCACGGCGCGCCCTTGCGCCTCAGGGTCGAGCGACAGCTTGGCTACAAACAGGCAAAATACATCATGCGTATCGAACTGGTCGACAGCTTCGCCGGGCTGTGGGGTGGGAACGGCGGCTATTGGGAAGACCGTGGCTACGAGTGGTACGCCGGCATCTGAGGTAATCGAAATGGTGAACCACAGGAAAACAATCCATGAGCCTTCGGAAAGGCATGGGCATCAAGGGTTGCCCACGGCGGCGGGACGACGGTTTCTTCTCGCGACGGCCAGGACCTCGATAGTCCCGAAATGTCAGCCGGGAAACTCTCCGGCAAAGCGATCGGATCCGCCGTACTGAATGGGAGGAGAACACCCTCTTGGGCAAGCGTTTCGCCTTCATCTGACGACGCTTGCGCGAACCATTAAACAACTAGTTCAGAAAGTGAAAGAAAACGATGTCGAACAACCAGACCTCCCGTGCCGCGCGCGGCAACGACCAGTGGCTCAAGCAGTATTACTTTACCAGAGCGGCCTTCTCATCGCTGTGGGTCGCGACTGCGTTGACGGCCGGACAACATTCCTTTGCGGTGGCTGCCGCTCTGCTGATCATTTACCCCGCTTGGGATGCAGTCGCCAACGTTATCGATGCCGCGAGGAGCGGCGGTCTTGCCGCCAACCGGAGCCAAGCGATCAACGTCGCCGCGAGCTCGGTTATGACGATAGCCGTGATCCTGGCGCTGACAATGAACATGAACTGGGTTCTCGGCGCTTTCGGTCTATGGGCGATCTTTTCAGGCCTGTTGCAGCTTGGAACTGCCGTGCGGCGCTGGAGAACGAGTGGAGGTCAGTGGGTGATGATTTTGAGCGGAGCCCAATCCTCTGTGGCCGGTGCTCTCTTCATCTTTCAGGCGCAAAGGCCTCAGGAGCCTTCTATCGCCACGGTTGCGGGCTACGCTGGCGTCGGCGCATTCTACTTCCTGGTTTCGGCAATTTG
Source organism: Agrobacterium sp. ST15.13.013 (assembly GCF_027956525.1). Taxonomy (NCBI): domain Bacteria; kingdom Pseudomonadati; phylum Pseudomonadota; class Alphaproteobacteria; order Hyphomicrobiales; family Rhizobiaceae; genus Agrobacterium; species Agrobacterium sp. ST15.13.013. The sequence goes on along the minus strand of NZ_JAQKGP010000040.1, from coordinate 7,467 downwards.
GCTGTCGATCGCCCTGTCGCGTCGCAGTATGCATCCCATCTCATAAGCTCTACCTCGCGCCTACGAAACGACTTGGAAGATATTCAAATGATGACAGATGATGTGGCACAGCAACTCGCTTCCTACCGGAGGACCATCGACAATTTGGATTCCGCTCTCCTCTATATTCTGGCCGAACGCTTTCGCTGTACCGAGCATGTCGGCCACTTGAAAGCCGAACAGGCGTTGCCGGCGGTCGATAATGAGCGAGAGCGACGCCAATTGGATCGAGTGATGAGTATCGCCAATGACGTTGGCCTCAGTCGGCACTTCGTCGAAGGGCTGATGACAATGATCGTGGGCGCTGTGGTGGAGCGGCACAGGGAGATTGCGGCCAGCAAGTAAGTTGTCTGTGGCGGCTGTCCTACCGCAGCCGGGGATCGGCGGGGAGAATCGATCTTCTTCGCGCGGCTTACCATGCAGGGGCATTTGTGATGTGGTCCGAGACGGCCGAGATAAACGCCCGAAGACGCTGAAGACGTCGCAGGTCGCGGTGATATCCCATCCAGATGTCTCGCGCCGGCGGGTGCTTGGGTAGTTCTAGTCTGCGGATACCCGGGATTTGATTGCCTACTGCGCGGGGCAGGACGGCGATCCCAACGCCTTGCCTGCACATTCGCCCCTGGACGTTTCGGTTGTTTGATCGCAGCACAGGTCTCGCGTTCGGAAAACTCTCGGCGAGCCAGGCTATGTCGGGAAATTGCCCTGTCGAAGTGTCGTGGGTGATCAGACGGAAACCAGTCCCGTCGCCATATTTAGGGTCAGGCGACTCCTCGGCGATGTAGACGCCGTATTCGAGCCTGAAGAGCCGCCGCTGAATGACATCGGCAGTGTCGAACGGAACGATGCGAAAGGCAACGTCGGCCTCTCTTTGGGCGAGGTTGAACAGGCGAGTGCCCGTCAGGATCTCGACGTCTACATTGGGGTAGGCTTTCGAGAAATCCGCCACGATGGGAGGCAGGACATAGGCCCCGAACCAGTCTGCCGATGAGATGCGCAGATTGCCTTTGAGGTTTTGCTCCTGCCCGGCGAGCCGGCGCTCCATGGCCAGCGCGCCTTCTTCCATCTGCTCTGCCAGGGCGATGATCCCATGGCCCTCCTCGGTCAACACGAGACCGTCCGCGGTCCGCTGGAAGAGTGTGTGGCCGATGGCATCCTCAAGGGCACGCAGCCGTCTGCCGACGGTCGGATGGCTTGTATGAAGAGCACGCGCAGCACCGCCGAGCGTGCCGGATCGCGCAATCGCAAGGAAGATTTTTACGTCGCTCCATTCCACGGCCCAAGCCCTTACAAAAGTGAACGGTGAAAATACAAAACTGTCACTTCAAGTACAGATCTAAACATCTAGATTCAAGTCATGTTCGAAACCAAGCGGAGAAACGTTATGAAAACATGGTTCATCACAGGCTGCTCAAGCGGCTTCGGCCAGCGGCTTGCGCTCGCCGCGGCACAGCGAGGCGATCAGGTTGTCGCAACTGCCCGCAACGTCAACTCGATCGAAGAAATGGCTGAGCCTTTCGGTGGCCGCATGATCACCTTGCCGCTCGACGTGACGGATGTGGCGGCAGTCAAAGCCGCAGTCGCTAAGGCGGTCGAGACATTCGGCGGCTTTGACGTCCTCGTCAACAATGCCGGCTACGGATTGTTTGGCGCGCTCGAGGAAGGCACGCCGGAAGAATATCGACCGATGTTCGAGGTGAACGTTTTCGGTCTTATCGAAACCACCAGAGCAGCGCTGCCGAGCTTGCGACGTTCGGGCGGAATGATCGTCAATATGTCGTCCGGCGCAGGGATCGCGGGCAGCGGCGGCGCAGCATACTACAATGCCGCCAAGTTTGCGGTTGAAGGGGTTTCCGAGGCGCTCGCCGGTGAGCTGAAGCCGTTCGGCGTCCGTGTGCTGATCGTCGAGCCTGGCCCGTTTCGCACCGATTTCCTCGGCCGTTCGATCACGATGGCGGCCAACGAGATGCCGGAATACGCCGCGAGTTCGCGCAGGCACTATCGGGAAACCAACAACGGCAATCAAGCAGGGGATCCCGACAAGGCGGTTGCAGTGATCCTGCAGGCGGTCGACGCCGATAATACCCCGCTTCATCTGCCGCTTGGGCCCGTCGCGCATTCAATCGCTGAGCGAAAGCTGGCTTCGTTTCGCCGCGATATCGACACCTGGCGCGACATCTCGATTGCCACCGATTTCGATCAGCCCTGATCTGGCAGCTAGCACTGCTTGAACGTCACATCGATTGGAAAGTCATCATGATCCCAACATTGAAAGGGTTTACCCAGCAATTGGTGCCGGTGAACGGCATCAAGATCAATGCCGTCACGGGCGGCTCCGGCCCCCCGATCCTTCTGCTTCACGGTTGGCCGGAAACATGGTGGGAATGGCACCATGTGATGCCGCTGCTGGCGGAGCAGTTCAGCGTGGCGGCGATTGATCTACGCGGCGCAGGCTTTTCCGAATGCCCGCTTGACGGCTACGATAAGGCGACGATGGCGCGCGACGCGCACGAGGTCATGATTACCCTTGGGCATCAACGCTATGCCGTATGCGGCCATGACATCGGCGGAATGGTAGCGCTTCCGCAGGCCGCTATCTATCGAGATGCGGTTACTCACCTTGCCGTCCTCGATGTTCCGCTTCCTGGCTGGAGCCAGTGGGAGGCGACGACGGCGAAGATCTGGCACTTCGCGTTCCATGCTAATCGGGATCTGCCGGAACGCCTGATTTATGGCCGCGAACATGACTATGTTTCGACCTTCATGGCGGAGCGGTTTTACGATCACAGCACCTTTAATCCTGAAGATATCGACATTTATGCGAAAGCAATGGCACTTCCTGGTCGCACGCGCGGTGGCATGGAATGGTACCGCACACTGACCGCCGACCATGCGGCCGCGCTTGAATACAAAAAACAACCGCTCCGGATTCCGGTTTTAGGTCTCGGCGGCGAACAGCGTTTCGGTGCTCATATGGTCGCGATGCTCAGGGAGTTCGCCACAGATGTAACTGGCGGCTCGATTGCCCGCTGCAGTCACTATGTGGCGGACGAGCGCCCGGATGAAGTGGCCGCTGCTCTCATCGATTTCCTCAAGGCCAAGTGAACTCTGCGATGCGGGCAAATTGAGCTCGATCGCGTTCATTGATTTAACAAGAAAGGAAAATTGTCATGACCGCACCTGTCATTCCCGGCGTCAATCACATCGGCATCACGGTGCCTGACATCGAAGCGGCAAAATCGTTCCTGGTGGAAGCCTTTGGCGGCCAGGTGATCTACCAATCGTTCGGGCCGCAGGATCCGGCCAGGCAGGGACCCGAGTTCGAGCGGGCCACTGGTGCTTACCCGGGAACGGTTGTGCGTGCGCAGGCGATGGTCAAGATCGGAACCGGGCCTGACATCGAGCTCTTTGAAATGCACGGCCCCAAACAAGCGCAACCGGTTACACCGAGCGACTTCGGCATCACGCATTTTGGTGTCTATACCGACGACATCGACGCATCGGTACAGCGCTTTGAGAAGGCTGGCGGAACAGCCCTTACGGCACCACGAGCTATTCCCTACGCAACCGAAAAAGGTCCTGGAAACAGGGTCTGCTATTGCCGAGCGCCGTGGGGCACGATGATCGAGTTTATCACCACGCCTGATCGCATGGCCTATCACGACCAGACGGAGCTGCGCAGATGGCAGGATGAGGAATGAGCGTGAGCTTTGATACCTCGTCATCCCGCCGCAGCCTCCTGTCGCTTTCGGCGATGGCTGCGGTCTCGGCCCTGGCAGGGTGCGTCTCCACCCCCGGCACGGGCCGGATGGTGGGGCGACAGTCGACGCCTCTCCAGGAACCGATCGGCCCTGTCCACATCGCACCTGCACCGACAGATTCCGAATTGGCCGTCATGTACGGTCCTATCGAGGATGGCGGCTTTCTGATCCCGGCGGTTCCCTACAAGCAGATCGATCCCCGCTACTATCGTCAGCAGGTCCTCGACCCGACTGGCGAAGCGCCCGGAACGATCGTTGTCGATACTCCCTCGCGCTTCCTCTATCTCGTCCAGCCGGGAGGAACCGCAATGCGCTATGGTGTCGGGATCGGGCGCGATGGCTTTGCCTGGCAGGGCAACGGCATCATTCAGTGGCGTCAGAAATGGCCGCGTTGGAAGCCGCCGAACGAGATGGTCGCCCGCCAGCCGGAATTGGCCAAATATTCGATCGAAAATGGCGGCATGGAGCCGGGCCTGAAAAATCCGCTGGGTGCTCGAGCGCTGTACATCTTCTCCGGTGGCCACGACACACTCTATCGTCTGCACGGCAATCCGCAATGGCGCTCGATTGGCAAGGCAGTTTCTTCCGGATGTGTGCGCCTGCTCAACCAGGACATTATCAACCTCTATGAACGCGTGCCGATTAAGGCTCCAATTGTCGTCAAGCAGTAAGCGCAAGCGATCACGTTCGTCTCTCCTTCGGATAGGGGGAGAGACATGTCCTTCAGGCGATTTCAAAGCCTCAGTTATTTCACGCACAAAGCTCAAGGAACAACCGACCATGTCGAACTTCAGTAAAGCGGCCGCTGGCCTCATTGCCGCGCTTTTGTCTTCCGCTGCCCTAACAGCCCCAGCCTTAGCGGACGCGCGCAACATCGTGCTTGTGCATGGCGCGCTCGTGGATGGTTCGGGCTGGCGCGGCGTTTATGACATCCTGACCCGCGACGGCTATCATGTCAGCATCGTCCAGCAGCCACTGACAAGCCTGGATCAGGACGTTGCAGCCACGAAGAGCGTGCTTGATCAGCAGGACGGGGACGTCGTTCTCGTCGGCCACAGCTATGGGGGCACGATCATCACGGCAGCAGGTGATGATCCCAAGGTCAAGGCACTAGTCTATGTTGCGGCACTGCAGCCAGAAAAGGGCGAGAGCACCGCACAACTGCTCCAATCGATGCCGTCACCCACCAACGATATCAAGCCGACAAAGGATGGCTTCCTGCTTATCGACCCGGCAAAGTTCGCAGCTGATTTCGGGGCGGATCTGCCCAAGGAAAAGGGCGAGTTTATGGCCCGGTCTCAGATGCCTGTCGCCATCGCGGCCACCAGTGCACCCGTGTCTATTGCCGCTTGGCACGATAAGCCCAGCTATGGGATTGTCGCCAAGAACGATAAGACCATCAACCCCGAACTGGAGCGCCGGATGTACAAGCGCGCCGGATCAAGGGTGACAGAGGTAGAGGGCAGCCACGCCATTTATATAACGCAGGCAGCTGCAGTTGCAAAGGTGATCGAGGAGGCCGCGGAAGCTGTCGACTGACAGAAAAGGACCGCGGTAACTCTGCAAATTCACAAGCTGCGGCGTTTTGCGAGTTTGGACTCGTGCCTTGCTAGTGATGTGATCGCTGCATCGGATAAACGTTGTCATCAGAGGGTCCCCGCGATCCAACATCGAGCTTCGAAGCCTGGTGTCGTCGCGGGCCTTCAATGCAGATCGCCATGGAAGGTACAGCAGGAGCGCACTCCTTACGAATGTAGGATGGCTCAACTTCTCAACCTCGTTGAAACGGTGCTCTGCATATCTGTTGCCCGGGAGCACTGTACCCGATAACTCCGTCTCGACTCGAACTCCTTCGTATGATTCAGGCCGGAAAACGGTCGGATGCAGTACGCTCTAATTGTGCCCAAACCGCAAGGTCGTTGCCATGTCCATCCCTCTGCATCAATACCTCATATTTATCTCTATCGTTACCATGATCGTGGTGACACCGGGACCCAACCTGGCTTTGCTCCTAGCCAATTCGCCGAGCAACACGAAGCTCACCGGCTTCGGGATGGTATTCGGGTTCGCCGCAGCCATCGTTTCTCATGCCACGTTGGCACTTGTTGGAGTGGGGGCAGTGATCGCAGCGTCGGCAATCTTGTTCACAGTCATGAAACTGTTGGGTGCAGCTTATCTCATCTGGCTGGGGATCAAATCTCTCTTGTCGCTGCGCGGTCTGGATGCATCTGTCATAAATCCAAGCCGGGTTCCAATGAGCCTGACAGCTCCGAAAGCCTTCGTTCGCGGATATCTCAGCAATTTCCTCAATCCCAAACCGGCGATCTTTTACGTTGCGGTCTTCCCCCAATTCTTGGAGGGCCACCAACAGGAGGTGCTTGCAAATGGCGCCGCGCTTGCACTCACACATGCTCTGATCGCTGTAGGTTTTTACGGCGTAGTTGTCCTCCTTATCGGCAGCGTCACCGGTTTCCTCAATCGCCCGCACATCGCCAGAAGGATCAAAACAGTTTCCGGGGCGGCTTTGATTTTGCTAGGCGGTCGCTTGTTATTGGCAAAGAGCCCTGCCTGATCGTCTCAACCTAATCCGGGGCTAACGCGCCTTCAATACAACGACCCCATCGCATCAGTGCATTCACTTAGCTAATTTGGCTCGGCCTATGCGGACGAAGAAAGGATCATTTGTGAATCGCAAAATTATCGTGCCGCTGGCAATGAAGCCCATTGTGGAGCGGGCAGGCTATGCCCCTGCAGTACGCTTCGAAAACCTGGTTTTCTGCGCGGGGCAGGTTGGACGTGATACCAACATGAATGTTATCAACGACCCAGAGAAGCAATTCGAGGCGTGTTGGGACAACTTAGCTACCGTTTTGTCAGCGGCAGGTTGCAGCTTCGAAGATGTTGTCGAAATGACTACGTATCATGTCGGATTGCAGCAGCACATACATACCTTTCGCAAGGTAAAGGACCGTATTTTCCCCCGCGGAACATGCGCGTGGACTTGCATTGGCGTCTCTGAACTTGCCCATCCCGGTCTTCTTGTGGAAATCAAAGTTGTGGCAGCTATACCTTCGCACCCGTTGGAATAGAGCGGCAGTTGATCCCCGCCGAAGTCGAAAAGTGCTCAAATTCGACCGGACAGCTGGTGTAGAAGACATAACAAAACGACGCAGCTGGTGGACGACCAGCCGCGGTTTGTATCGCGAATGCCGCGGCTGCGACAGGTTTGTATTCTCTCCATAATATTCCTTGGTCGGCTGGAATTAGCGGTTCCATAAGCTCCGGTACGCCGCACCACCGATCCGCATACGCTTAGTAGTCGAAGTCTCAGTCACTTAGAGGTCTGATGAGCAGATCGCGAGTTGGTATCCGTTCAAGAGCTTAGATCGATCGATTGGCCCTCAAAAAGTCCAGAAAAGCCCGCATCCCCGCTCCGATATGGCGGTGTCTGGGATAGTAAAGGCAGAGGCCAGGATAGGGCGGCGTCCACTCGGCTAACGCCTGCCGGAGTCTCCCGTCCGCAAGTGCTTCCTCGGCCATCCATCGAGTGACATAGGCGAGGCCGCAGTCAGAGGTGGCTCGGGAAATCTGCACAGCCAGGATAAGTGGAATTTCTGCCTGACTTCGGCTTAGATGCCGGGAACAGGAGATACCATGACGAGACGAC